>CAJAHC010000001.1 GCA_903939355.1 uncultured Methylococcaceae bacterium
ACTAGTGTTTATGGGCAATCAGAAGGCGAGTGGGTGGATGAAGAATCTATTGCTCAACCTGACAATATTACCAGCCAATATATTGGACAAGCGGAACAACAATTGATGGATTTAAATCCTCAAAATATTGTCGTACGTTTTTCCGGGATTTATGGCCCGGGTCGAGAGTATCTCTTAAGAATGGCTAAACAACAGAGTGTGATTCAAAAAGATCCACCCTATTATACAAACCGTATTCATCAGCAGGATTGTATAGGTGTGTTGATTTTTTTGCTAGAGAAAAGTTTGGCAGGCGTTACTCTGGAACAATGTTATTTGGCTAGTGATGATAACCCAGCAACTATGTGGGATGTAATGTCTTGGTTGACTGAGCACTTGAGTTGTAAACCTCCTGAGGCTAAAGTTAACGATAAGGAAGTTGTCATGAATAAACGTTGTAATAATCAACGGTTAAAAACCTTGGGTTATCATTTTCAATATCCTGATTTTAAAGCAGGTTATCTTGAATTAATCAAATGAAGTATTTGCCATTTTTTTTGCTTATTTCATTGGCAGTATTGGGTCTCAGTGTTGAAATAAATCCTAATTCTCAGGCGTGGCAACTTTTTTCCGGCTTCCATCTTGCCGGTTTATCGGCAATAACTTGTGTTTCTTTGTGGGGGTTGAAACAGTTACCCAGCAAGGCAAAACGTTATGGTTTTATAGTATTGCAATTGTTGGCTTTCAGGATTGCTTATTTCCCTGTTGTGGTTTTTTCTGCAACCGCGGCTTGTTATTCCGAGTTGTTGTTTCAATATTTGTCTATAGACTTGCCGATAAAGATATTTCCAGCCTTGTTTGTTAGCGCTGCTTTACTGTTTGCATTTATCAATTATCTTTTATTTTTGGCATTGAAAGGTAAAAAAATTGTCTATGCATTAATAATTATTTTGGGCTTGCCGGGATTTTTGATTTCCTTTGCTGATGTTAAAGATTTAACATTTTTCCCAGACAATAATTGGGCAGATATAAATCCATTACCGATGGTTACTCAACCTAGGTCAAATCCTTATTCATTAGCCGATTCTTCAATCCACAGTAATATGGGTCAACAAATGATAAGCTTAGCAGGTAAACTGTTATACGAGCTTATTCCAAAAGCCCCTTGGGCCCAAGCGGTTCAGGGGACGTTGGAGCAAGAATTTACAAATAACCCTAATGGAAATTCACATGATCAGTTAACTTATCATTACTCTGCTTTTCTTGCTGCTCATCAGGCTCTTAAGGCAGGGCATTAGTTAACAAAACTGGTTTTATTGGTCTTGTAGGCTTGCTAAATCAATTACAAAGCGATACTTTACGTCACTTTTTAAAATTCGGTCATAAGCCTTATTGATCGCCTGGATTGGAATTATTTCAATGTCTGAGGTGATCTTGTGTTCTGCACAGAAATCTAACATTTCTTGAGTTTCTTTCAAACCACCAATCAATGATCCTGCAATACTTCGACGTTTGAAAATCAGGTTGCCTATGGCCGGTGATGGATGTGATTGATCAGGTACACCAAGCAAGCATAAAGTGCCATCTCGTTTTAGCAGGGCAGTAAAAGCATCCAGATTATGGGAAGCGGCGACAGTATTGAGAATAAAATCAAAGCTGGCAACATGCTGAGCCATCTCTTCAGGATTTTTTGAAATGACGACTTCATTAGCTCCCAGTTTTTTAGCATCTTCTGTTTTGCCGGGTGAGGTGGTAAATAGGACGACATGAGCACCAAAGGCATGAGCAAACTTGATAGCCATGTGACCTAAGCCACCTAAGCCAACTATGCCAACTTTATCACCTTTACTTACATTCCAATGTTTTAAAGGAGAATAAGTCGTAATGCCGGCGCATAATAAAGGTGCGGCTGCGGCCAAATCCAATTTATTCGAGATATGTAAAGCAAAATTTTGATTAACAACGATTTGCTTGGAATAGCCGCCATAGTTAGTGCCACCACTGTGTGAGTCAGGGCTGTTATAAGTAAATTCAGTCGAATTACAATATTGTTCTAAATTATCTTGGCACTCAGGACAAACTCCGCAAGATCCAACCATACAGCCAACGCCAACGTTATCACCGATTTTAAAATTGGTTACTTCGCTACCCACTTGAATCACTTTGCCGACAATTTCATGTCCGGGTACCATAGGAAAAGTAGAGTTACCCCATTCATTTCTTACTTGATGTATATCGGAATGGCAAACACCACAGAAGAGAATCTCAATTTGTATGTCTGTTGGTAGAGGATTCCGTCGTTCAAAACTGAATGGTGCGAGTTGTGATGTGTAATCATGTGCGGCGTAACCAATAGTTTTTTTCATAAAATGCTCCTGACAGTTATAAAGATAATGATTTATAAAATTTGTGACAACTTATGTTTTATAAGCATTGTAAAGCTGATTTAATTCATTGTCTGAGTGCCATTGCGTTGGATTATGAGAGCCATATTGGTGTAAATGTTGGTGTAAATTGTTCTCATAATTGGCCATGGTTTGGCTATCTTGTGGGGGCTCGAGTTAAAAATACAAAAGTGAACTGATCGACATTAATAATACCAGTTTGGTAATTTTGATGGATTAGCTGGTTGCAAAATGATGTGCTCGTTTGACAAGCAATCAAAATCGGTTATTTTGTGTGTTGAGCAATATAAATAACTATAACAGTAAAGTGAGTAATATTGATGAAACAAAATAATTTTATATGGGTCGTTCTTTTAATGCTGGTTGCCTCCAATTCTTGGGCTTATGGCAGTAGCAGCAGTTCAAAATCATGTGTTAAGCCAAAGTTTTCTAATTTTATTCCGACGGAAAATTCTGAAGTTGCTCAGGGTAGTCAATTTTCTTTTAGTGCATCCCCAAATACAGATCCTAATAGTATCAAGGTAACGGTAAAAGGGTTGTCAATAAATAGTAAAGTAGAGGCTAAGAATGCAGGAAACTTATTGGTGCTAGGGACTCTTCCCGCGTCATTAACTGACACTTATGCAAGAGTTTCGATTGATGCAAATACTGTTAGTAAATGTAATGGTGGTGGAGGTTGGTTGATAAAAATAGTTAAGTAATAACAGGCTAAGTAAAAATGTTATTTTTTGATATGGTTCGGTTTTGCGAAGTTATGGCTAGGCCGCAATAATGACAGTCTTTCTAACTGATTTAAGGAGCTAAAGAAATATTTCTCTCGAAAATAGTAAGTTAGATTGTTATCGCAACTACGGCTTGGTTTTGATAGATAAGGTTTTAGGTTAAACAAGGGCGATCATAAATCGCCCAAATAAATCTAACCAATTTTTTTGTACTTACCTCGCTCTATCTACGTTGATATTTTAATCAG
>CAJAHC010000002.1 GCA_903939355.1 uncultured Methylococcaceae bacterium
CACAGCGTTCTTATTTTTTATTTCTAACCTAGCGTTTGCGGGCTCAGAACAACTCTTTGGAACATGGGGCACCGTCTTTATTAATGGTAAATTTGCAAAAGATTCTAATTGGATTTATCACGTAGATATTTCATTAAGAAGCACTCAGATGCATCAGAATGCTAACGGTGGACAAGGTTATACACTTGGGTCGGTAATCACTCACAACGGTATAGGATACCGAATTAATAAAATGAACTCTGTATTAGTAGGCTACGCATTTCAATTTGCTGAAACTCCATATGCTAGATTTGACACTTACGAAAACAGAACTTGGCAACAATACCTTAATCTCTACAAAACTAATTATTGGGGAGATTTTTCAAATCGCTCCAGATTTGAACAAAGGACTATTACTGCAAAATCAGGAACAGGATTACGATGGAGACAACAAATAAAATGGATGTATCCCATTAACTCTAAGTGGTCATTTGTTACATCAGAAGAGTTTTATACCAATTTAAACACTCCTGGTTGGGGCCCAGTTCAAGGCTTTGACCAAAATAGAGTTTTTGTTGGGGCAGGCTACAATTTCGACTCCACTTATAGGGCCGAAATTGGCTATATGAATCAATATGTTAATAGGGGATTGGTTGATGACTTAATTAACCACCAACTTTCTTTAAATTTATATGTCAATATTCCTGACTAAAAAATTAATAACTGCTCCGCTATAGGGTTTATTTAGAGCGATAATTCCCCGTTCGCAAGCTGGTGTTTCACGACCCTATAGCAGCCATCTATTTATTTTAAATTGCTTATATATCTATTAGTTAAATATTAATAAAGGATCTTGCCTAAATTTATGAATATGAGTCAAATTGAATTATTGCGGATACTTCAAGAAACTGATTTAAATCTTTCAAAAGCTGCAGAAAAGATGCACATTGTGCAGTCTGCTGTGAGTCGACAATTACACCTTTTTGAAGCGGAACTAGGTTCGCCTTTATTCGAACGACAGGGTAAAAAACTGGTAGGAATGACTCGTCTTGGATGACGCATCATGGATGAGATTGCCATTATTATCGGAGCCAAAACTAATATCCAAAACATTGCTGCTGACTTTCTTGACAGTAACAAAGGCATTCTCCACATTGCAACTACTCATGCGCAGGCCAAATATTTTTTACCAGAACCTATTAGTCAGTTTAGAGAGAAATATCCCGGCGTTAGTATCTACATACTACAAGCATCGCCAGAACAATTGATAGATCAGTTACATGCACGAAAAGCTGATATTGCTATTTGCACAGAGAAAGTTGATGAGATACCTGACCTTGTCATTGAAAATTGTTACACTTGGCACCATGCGCTTGTAGTTCCCCCACAACACCCACTGAGTCAGGGTGATATTTCTCTTGAACGCCTCGCTGAATTCCCCATTCTAACCTATAACCTTGGTTATACTGGAAGATCTAATATTGAAAGTGCTTTTAGAAATAAGGGGTTAGAGATTGATGTTGTTTTGGCAGCGGCAGATTCCGATGTAATAAAAACCTATGTTCGATTAGGTTTAGGTGTTGGTCTTATTTCTGGAATGGCATACGATCCACTAACAGATATGGATTTAATTTCGAGAAATCTATCCCATCTCATTCCAAGCTCACGAACCAAAATAGCTTATTTAAAGCATAACTATTTACCATTATATACTCAGCATTTTATCGAAGAATTACAGTTAGCTGCAAAAAAAATAACCTATTAAAATAACAGTATTTTTCCTAAATACCGCTCCACATCTACAATAATAATATGCTAATTTTATGAGCTCTATAACAGTACAATATTTATCTAAAAAAAATCGTAAATCAATTTAGCAACTAACCTATTTAGCCTCTTAAATTGAGTTCAAATTCCTACTAATCCTATAGGAAAACTGGAGTTAGCAGTATGAATACAGTATACTGAATACTGAAAGAGTTGGCTGAGCAGTCGCTGTTTTATCATTGCTGATAAAATGGAGGAAAGTCCGGGCTCCACTGGGCAGGGTGCCAGGTAACGCCTGGGAGGCGTGAGCCTACGGAAAGTGCCGCAGAAAATAAACCGCCTGTTATTTATGACAGGTAAGGGTGAAAAGGTGCGGTAAGAGCGCACCGCGCAACTGGTAACAGAAGTGGCATGGTAAACCCCACCCGGAGCAAGATCAAATAGAGGGACAGACGCGTGGCCCGCGCGGTTCCTGGGTAGATTGCTTGAGCTGCAAGGTGACTTGCAGCCTAGATGAATGACTGTTCTCGACAGAACCCGGCTTACAGGCTAACTCTTTCTTTATTTCTTTATCCATCAAATAACCACTTGTCTGTGGAAATTTTCTTGCCACTTATAATAAGTACTATTCATTTTTTAACTAAAAACCTACTCGTCAAAAGATAAGTAGTGCGGTAATTATCTTCCTCATTACTCTACCCCTCCATTTAAAAACCAACACGGCATTCTCAACCATACTTAATCAACTTTCTTAGGTATATCAATTAAGCAACTGATAAAGAATGTAATTTAGATTGCTATTTTTTGCAATACATTAACCCTCCTAAAAAGTGACGTAAGTCATTGTCAAAAAAGAAAGAGTTTATATAAATTCGTCCTTGACTAAGAACAAATTGGAATCTATAGTGCCGCCTAAGTGGTAAAAAGTGGTGCAAAGTGGTTTTTTTTGACGTTATCTGGAGTCAATCTTGTTTCGAGGAATCAGTTCAATCAACTTAGACGATAAAGGACGTCTTGCAATTCCAACTCGATATCGAGAAGAACTGCAAGACTGTTGCGATCGTCAACTAGTCGTGACTGTTGCTGTAGACGAAAGATGTATTGGAGAACATGGTTGTTTATGGCTTTACCCTTTACCTGAATGGGAAAAACTTGAACAAACGATCAGTAAACTACCCACTTTAAATAAAATGGCCGGCAAGTTAAGGAGATTTGTTATAGGAAATGCCTCTGAATGTGAAATGGATGCCCAAGGTCGATTGTTATTGCCAGAAAAGCTCAGGACTTTTGCCACGATGGACAAAAAAATTGTCCTGGTTGGTCAGCTTAATAAATTCGAGATATGGAATGAAGATGCTTGGGCAGCCAAAGAAAAAGAATGGCTAGATGGCGATGATAACGAAGGCTTGGAAGAGTTAGGCACCTTATCCTTTTAATACGAGAGTCTTGTTAATGGAACACTTGCCTGTTATGTATACAGAGGCGCTGCAGTACTTGGCCATTAAAGATGACGGTTTTTATATCGACTGTACCTTTGGGCGCGGCGGGCATAGCCAAGGTATTTTAAATTTGTTAGGCCAAAATGGACGATTAGTTTCTTTAGATCGCGATGCTGAAGCATTTAATTCAGAACGTGCTCAATCCATGCTTTTAGACCAACGCTTTGCTTTAAAGCAAAGCTGTTTTTCACAATTAAAAAATATTGTTGAAAATGCGAATATGGTAGGAAAAATTGATGGCATTTTAATGGATTTGGGAGTCTCCTCTCCTCAACTCGACAATCCAGAGCGAGGCTTCAGTTTTTTAAGGGATGGTCCTCTAGACATGAGAATGGATTCTAACGCTGGTATTACAGCGGCACAGTGGCTGGCAACTGTTGACGAAAAACATCTAGTGAAAATCTTATTTGAATATGGTGAAGAGCGATTTGCACGTCGAATAGCCGGCGCAATTTTAGAAAAAAGGGAAGCATTGCCCATCACAACAACTAAGCAACTTGCAGAGTTGATTGCAGGTGTAATTCCATTTAAAGAGAAGCATAAGCATCCTGCAACTCGAACATTTCAAGCAATACGTATTGAAATCAATAGAGAGCTAGATGAATTAAAAGATGCGCTACAACAGTCAGCTCAAGTTTTGAAATCTGGAGGACGATTGGTTGTTATTTCTTTCCATTCTCTAGAAGATAGGATTGTAAAGCGCTTTATTAGAGATGAGTCTGGTGCCAAGCACCATCCTGGTAAATTGCCGATAAAGGAAGTTGATATTGAAAAAGGCGTTTTACAGAAAATAAATAAGGCAATAAAAACGGATGCACAAGAAATTAAGCAAAATCCAAGAGCTAGGAGTGCTGTTATGCGAGTTGCAGAGAAAGTTTAAGTGATTACAAATCGGCTTTTAAGTCTAGCAGGCATAGTGCTCTTATTAACTGCTTTAGCCGTAATTTATAGCAAATACTACTCGCGTTTAATGTTTATTGAGATCCAGAAACAAGAAAAAGCGCTGGATCAATATGAAATCCAATGGGGGCAAATGCAATTGGAGCTAAAGATGTTGGCAGAACAGAATCGGGTGGAACTAAAGGCTCAGGAGGAATTAAAACTAATGATGCCATTACGAGAAAAAATAATTTATATAAAGCCGTAAATGTTAGATTTTCGAGTTAGTCATACGGCAAAACGATTACCCATTAATTTTTCTGAAAGAAGAAAGTTTTTGCTCATTTTTATGTTGTTTTGCATGCTGCTACTAGTGGGAAGAGCTATTGACCTGCAGATTATAAGCAAAAAATTCCTCAAACATCAAGGGGATATGCGGCAAGTAGATGATGTCTCAGTTTCTGCATACAGGGGCATGATCATTGATAGAAATGGTGATCCTCTCGCAATTAGTACTCCTGTCGAATCTATTTGGATAAATCCAAGAGAACTCAGGCATGCTAAAGAAGACCAGATTAGAATTGTAGAAAAACTGTTGCATTTACCTGTCGGCAAAGTAACTGAACTTATAAAGGAAGATTTACACAGACAGTTTCTTTATATAGCTCGTCGAGTTAATCCCCAGCTTGGCGATAAAGTTAAAGAATTAAAGCTACAGGGTATTTATTTTGAGCGTGAATTCAAGCGCTTTTATCCAACTGGTGGCGTCTCTGCTCACATAGTTGGATTCACAAATATTGATGATATTGGCCAAGCAGGAATGGAATCCGGATATGAAAACTTGTTAAAAGGAACTGCCGGTAGCAAGCGTGTAATTAGAGATGGACAACGTCGAATTATTGAAGACATAGAGAATATAAAAGAACCTGTTTCAGGAAAAAATCTTGAACTAAGCATTGATCAGCGCATTCAATATTTAGCGTATCGAGAACTCCAGTCAGCAGTGGCTGAAAATAAAGCAAAATCAGGCGCATTAGTGGTATTGGATGCTAAAAATGGAGAAGTTCTGGCTGCTGTTAACCAGCCCTCTTTTAATCCGAATACCAGAAGCACATTGAAAGAAAGCTTATATAGAAACAGGGCGCTTACTGATGTATTTGAGCCCGGCTCGACGATTAAACCTTTTGTGGTCGCTGCGGCATTAGATGGTGGCTATATAACTTCTAACTCAATGTTTCCTACGACAGGAACTTACCAGATAGGGCGTAACACGGTTAAAGATGTACATAATTACGGCACATTGGATTTAACGCATGTCATAAAGAAATCCAGCAATATCGGTGTAACGATGATGTCATTGAAAATGCCGCCGAAATATTTTTGGGGGGTATACCACCGCCTTGGTATTGGAACTTCAGCAGGCTCAGGCTTTCCTGGAGAGGCTACTGGATCGATGCTGGATTATAAAAGATGGCATGATTTTGACCGAGCGATTTTATCGTTTGGTTATGGCTTAAGCACTTCGGCTTTGCAGCTTGCAAGAGCATATACCGCACTCGCAGATAATGGAATTTTACACTCAGTGAGTTTACTAAAACGTGAGGAAGATGATGATGCGGTTCGAGTATTTTCAGAAAAAACTGCCAAGAGCGTCAGAAAAATGATGGAAAGCGTTCTTACAAAAGAGGGTACTGCTTATGAAGCCAGAGTCGATGGCTATAGTGCCGCAGGTAAAACAGGAACCGTAAAAAAAGCAGGTTCCAAAGGTTACACAGAGAAAAGTTATTTCGCTGTGTTTGCTGGAATGGCGCCGGCTAATGACCCTCGCCTGATTATTGTCGTTATGATTGATGAGCCTTCAGCAGGCCAGTATTACGGTGGCTTGGTATCAGCGCCAGTGTTTTCTAAAGTGATGGCGGGGGCGCTGAGAATATTAGAGGTTGCCCCAGATCAAAAGGAAACAATGCCTGTTTTATTAACACAGCTAGGACCTTAACACGAAGCTAATGAAACTTAATGATTTATTAGATGGATTTATAACCTTCTCAAATTCAAATTTGAAGGGAGTCGTTGATAAGACCATAACTGGGCTAGCACTGAATAGTCAATCGGTAGTATCAGGGAGTGTATTTATCGCCTTAGCAGGCAGCAAGCAGCACGGATTGTCTTATATAGATCAAGCTGTTGCCAAAGGTGCAATTGCAGTTATTTTTGATCCTGCAGGTGGTGGTAAACAGATGGCTGAACAGCTTAATTATTTACCGTTAATTGAAGTAGATAATTTAAATCTAAAATTGGGCGAAATAGCTTCTCGCTATTATGGAAACCCTTCTAGATTTATAACTGTAATTGGCATCACCGGTACAAATGGAAAAACCTCTTGCAGTCAGTTTTTAAGTCAGATGTTAGAAGAATGCGGAATAATCGGCACATTAGGATGGGGAGAATCCGACAAGCTAAATAAAACGTTCAATACCACACCTGATGCTCTGGAAAATCAAAGAATATTAGCTGAACTATTAACCAATAAGAAAAAAGTTGTAGCGATGGAAGTTTCATCACATGGGTTAGTACAGAATAGAGTTAATGGCGTTATTTTCAAGGGCGCCGTTTTTACAAATATTAGCCAAGATCATCTAGATTATCACGGCACTATGGAAGCCTACCTGCAAGCCAAATTAACACTACTAAATAAACCAGGCCTGACTTTTGTAGTAGTAAATTTGGATGATGTTTACAGTGACCAGATTATTGAGGCCATACCTGAAGGAGTTGCAATTTGGGGTATCAGTACTCAAGGTAAAACCAAAGCTGCTTATGAATGCGTTAATGCAGAAAATATTCTGCATACAGTAAATGGTATTGAATTTGATATCCGCTGGCAAAATGCTATGGAGCATATAAAAATACCTATTTTTGGTGACTTTAATAGCGAAAACATTTTGGCCGTTCTTGCTGTTATGTTAGCAATGGGCATTTCAATGCCAGATGCAATTAATAAATTGCAGTTGGTAAGGCCTATTAAAGGGCGCATGGAACGTTTTGGTGGCGATGATGGCAACCCATTAATTTTTGTCGATTACGCTCATACACCCGACGCATTAAATAAAGTTTTATCCAGTTTAAGGAAGCATTGCCTAAAAAACTTATGGCTTGTGTTTGGTTGTGGAGGCAACAGGGATAAAGGTAAGCGATCTCAAATGGGTCGTATTGCCGAACACTGGGCCGATCACATAATTGTCACCGATGACAATCCACGCTTTGAAAATAGCCTGTATATAGTCAAGGATATTTTGTCTGGCTTTAGTGCCTCAAATGATGGCACTTATAAAACTAGCGTAGAAGTGATTCAAAACAGAGCGCTAGCCATTCAAAATGCAATAGCGAGAGCGTCTAATAGTGACTGTATCGTAGTTGCAGGAAAAGGTCACGAAAGTTATCAAGAAATCAATGGGGTACAACAAGCATTCAGTGATGCCCAGGTAGTAATTGATGCATTAAAAATGAGGGCAGGATGAAGATGTTGCTAAGTGACTGCGCTAAAACCGTACGAGGAAAACTCGTCGGAGAGGATGTGTCCTTCACATCCATAAGCATAGACACACGAGCAATCAAGCCAAGTCAACTTTATATTGCTATCAAAGGGCATAATTTTGACGGTAATGAGTTTATTGATGAAGCTCAAAAAACTGGGGCAATCGCAGCTATTATCCATGATGGCGTAAAAACAGAATTAGCACATATTATTGTTGGAGATTCACGATTAGCATTAGCTGAACTGGCTGGCGAGTGGCGGCGCTTACTTTCCATGGACAGAAAAGATCCCCTATCGGTTGTTGGCATCACTGGTAGTAACGGTAAAACTACGACCAAAGAAATGGTGGCAGCCATACTTGCTACCAACGCGTCTGTCTTATGTACACAAGGAAACCTAAATAATGACATTGGCGTGCCTTTGACCTTATTGAAACTAAATGAACAGCATCGATATGCAGTGATTGAAATGGGTGCGAATCATGCAGGTGAAATTGCATATACCAGTCAATATGTAAATGCGGATGTAGTAATTATTACTAATGCCGGCGCAGCTCATTTAGAGGGCTTCATTAATCTTGAAGGTGTCGCCAAAGCAAAAGGTGAAATTATCGAGACGCTCAAAGTTGATGGCATTGCTGTTATTAACCATGACGACGACTATTTTAACTACTGGAAATCAGTAGCTGGAAATAAAAAAATACTTTCATTTGGGTTAAAAAATACTGCAGACATAACAGCAAAGTCGATTAAGACGACTATCCGTGACAACTCATTTATTACTACATTTACGTTAGTAACATCACTAGGTTCAATAGATATTAATTTACAGTTGGCTGGGCAACACAATGTACTCAATGCCTTGGCTTCAGCAGCAGCTTGCATAGCATTAAATATAAACTTGCAAACAATTAAGCAAGGTCTTGAAAAGCTAAGCCCAGTAACAGGTAGATTGCAACCCTTAGTTAGTCGTTTGGGCAATATCATCATTGATGATACCTATAATGCTAACGCAGATTCACTTCAAGCAGGTCTGGATGTGCTTGCTAACATTTCCGGTAAACCCTGGCTAGTTTTGGGGGCGTTTGGAGAGCTAGGTCCTGACAGCCCAAAGATTCATGAAGAAATGGCGCAACAAATTAAAGCAAGTGGCGTTATAAGACTTATGGCTATTGGAACTGACAGTAAAAAAACTGTTCAAGCATTTGGAGGGGGCGGGACATTTTTTGAAACACAACAAGACTTAATCGACGCATTAAAAGAAGAGTTACAAGGCGATGAGACAATTCTAATTAAAGGATCAAGGGCGCAACACATGGAAAATGTAGCGGCAGCTTTGGTTGAAAATTTCAGGAACTGAAGAAATGTTACTTTATTTTGCAGATTATTTAATGACTTTCGATGGTGGCTTTAGGGTATTTCAATACCTAACATTTAGAGCCATTCTAGGCGCACTAACCTCGCTATTGATTTCGTTTATTATTGGTCCGTTAATGATTAGAAAATTAAGCTCCAACAAAATTGGACAAAGTATTCGTGAATTAGGACCAAAATCACATTATGAGAAATCAGGCACGCCCACAATGGGTGGTACTTTAATATTGATAGCAATTGCAATAAGTACTTTGTTATGGGCAGATCTTACTAATCGTTATATATGGGTCATTCTATTGGTCACAATGGGTTACGGTATCATTGGATTTATTGATGACTATAGAAAAGTAGTTAAAGGTAATAGTGATGGCTTATCTGCCAAAGCTAAATATTTAGCACAATCAGTAATAGGTTTAACAGCCGCCATTTTTCTATATAAAACAGCCATTCTTCCTGCAGAAACCCAATTCATAATTCCTTTTTTCAAGGATTTTATGTTGGATATGGGTTGGATGTATATTGTTCTAACTTATTTTGTCATCGTTGGAACCAGTAATGCAGTTAACTTAACTGATGGTCTAGATGGCTTAGCCATTATGCCAACAGTCATGGTTGCAGGAGGTCTAGGCATTTTTGCTTACCTGTCGGGTCACGTAACATTTTCAGATTATTTAGCTATTCCTTATCTACCTAACGCAGGTGAGCTTATAGTATTTTGTGCGGCTTTAGTTGGAGCGGGTCTTGGATTTTTATGGTTTAACGCCTACCCCGCGATGGTATTTATGGGTGACGTTGGTGCGTTGGCATTGGGTGCTGCTTTAGGCGTTTTGGCAGTATTGGTTAGACAAGAAATCGTACTCATGATTATGGGCGGCGTGTTCGTTATGGAAACAGTTTCTGTAATGATTCAAGTAGCTTCATTTAAGTTAACCGGAAAGCGTGTTTTTCGTATGGCGCCCATACATCACCATTTTGAATTGAAAGGCTGGCCGGAGCCAAGAGTAATCGTACGTTTCTGGATTATTACGGTAATTCTAGTGTTAATTGGATTAGCCACCTTAAAGTTGAGATGAACCCAGTGTACAAAAATAACACATGCGCATCACAAATTACATCTTGCCAAATGAGCACTAGATGAACCTAAACAATGTTGCGATCCTTGCCGCGCTAAACAAGAACTTTGGACTTGATCCTCAGCGCTCAAGGATATTAATAGTCGGTCTTGGAGAGACTGGTATTTCTGTCGCACATTTCTTGCACAAGCTTGGATTTACATTTGCAATTACCGATAGTCGTGACAATCCACCATTAAAAGATACTCTTTATGATGAACTGCCTGATACACCTTTATTTCTCGGCGGTTTTGATGAAACTGCTCTCAAAGTTGCAACTCATCTCATCGTTAGTCCAGGCATATCAATGGAAGAAAAAGCAATTTATAAAGCGATTGCCCATGGCTCAAAGACATTAAGTGACATTGATTTATTCACTTGTTCAGTCAATGCCCCTATTATCGCAATTACTGGCTCCAATGGTAAAAGCACAGTCACTACCATGGTAGGCGACATGGCTAAATGTGCTGGAAAAAAAGTTGCAGTGGGAGGGAACCTTGGTACTCCTGCACTTGATTTACTTGGACAAGAAGCAGAATTGTATGTACTAGAGCTTTCCAGTTTTCAGCTAGAACGAACTACAAGTCTAAATGCAGTTGCAGCAACAATACTTAACCTTTCTGCAGACCACTTGGATAGACATGTAAACATGGCGAATTATGCCAAAGAGAAACAAAGTATTTTTAACGGTAATGGCGTCATGGTCATTAATATTGATGACCCAATTGTTAATGCTATGCAAGACATTGACAGATGTATTTTTAGTTTTTCAATTAAGACAAGTGCAGACTTTCATATAGACCGCAAAAATAATGTGGAGTATTTGATGCACAACAATGAATGTTTAATGCCGCTAGCCGAGTTGCCGCTTGAAGGCAGACATAACGCAGCAAATGCTTTAGCTGCACTAGCTTTGGGAACATCTATTGGTTTGGATAAACAAGCTATGTGTAATGCCTTAAAAAAATTTAAAGGCTTGGATCATAGAATGCAACGAGTAGCAGAAATACAAGGAGTTACTTGGGTAAACGACTCAAAGGCAACCAATATTGGTGCCTG
>CAJAHC010000003.1 GCA_903939355.1 uncultured Methylococcaceae bacterium
ATCAATTGTTGAGTTCAGGTTCAGCATATTGTTTTACGACTAGTTCACTCATTGCAGCAGTAAATAACGATTTATTATTGGCTGTTACGTGTTGCCACTTCAATATCTGAAATGGGGTTCTGCCACCGTTATCCGATTTTTTTATGACCACACTGATTGAGGCTCTTGAGCCATCATCTAAAAGCGCTTCAGAAACGAGGGTAAGTACATTATTAACTCCTGCTGAGTTACTCTGTCTTGTACTTACTGGAAAAGGAGGTGCGGGTAAATCATTTTTAGCATTGTCCAGTCTCATGACAATATAAGAGTCTATTAGTCCTGCATCCAACCCAGATATTGCTTGTAAAACTTCTCTGCTTGCAATTGGCAATGAAACTTGAGGTTGCCTTGAATAAACAGTCACCAAGGGCTCAATCCAAGACAGCACGGACTTGTCCATGCCCAATACTAACTGTAATTCTTCAATTGATTCAAAAGGCTGGTTGCTAGGTTGATAGTTAAGCCCTGCTTCTTGATATTCTTCTTTTTCAGCCCCATCAATGTGCACGAGTTCGTCGGCATCACGCCAGTCAATAATGGTATTAACCAACTTGCTTTGTTGAGCTGTATCAATGGGTGCAAAAGACATCAGACTTTGTAATACAGTTTGATTTGCTTTATTAATGTCTATTTTGCCAGCTTCAGAAAACAATCTTATTCGTATAGTTGTATCGGTTGTATTTATTTCGTAAATATTACCATCAGCGCGCCAGACTTTATTTGGATCAGGATTAAGTAGCATTGTTTCGGCTAAGGCAATCCCAGATTCCGCTATAGCCTTAGCATGAGCATTATTCTTAATCACTGAAACAATTGAGGATTCTCTTCGCATGCTTAGTGCGAAGCTTCCGGCCATAATAATCAATATACTCAATACCCATAAAACCAGTACCAGAGCCATTCCGTTTTGCCGTGTCATTGGACAGTCTCAGATTCATTTATATTCTCTGAACTACCTGTAGCATTATTATTTTCACCGGTGCCAGTCACCTTAAGGTCAAAAATCATCTCAGGCCAGAAGTAACCATTTGTCAATAGTATATTTATTTTAACCAAGCTGGGGAGAACAGCTTTATCTACCCATTCTTCGTTCCAAGAGCCTTCTGTAAGTCCGTCCTCAGAACCAAAATAAGACAGTTTAAATTCACTGACGTGCTTTATTAATGTTACTTCTTCTTTACTAGGCTTTTCGTCCTCTGCTAGAGCAATAAAGGGAACTAAAGCGACATTGATATATTGGTCGCTATCGTCCTCAAGAAGAGTGACAGAAAATAACTGTAAGCCTAATTTCCCGGCACTTGCGGGAAACGCAGAAACAAATTGCATTGACTGACTATTGCCTTGAAAAGAAAAACTCGTTTCACCTGTAGCGGTAGTATTAAATAAGGGTTTCGCTGTTGCTAAATGATGCTGGAAAAAATTATAAACAACGGCTATTTCATTGACAGCGTTTATTTTATTTTCACCTTTTTCCCAGCTATCGGCACAAATTTTTAAACTGGTGAACAATAAGACGACCATAATGCTGAGTAAGGTTAAAGCGATAAGCACTTCAATCAGGGTAAACCCTTTAGAAGCAGCGCCTAAATTAGTAGGTGAAAAACCGGTTCTTTGTCTGTTATGCCGAGCAATATCGACTGGGACCGGCCTCATAAGGTTTTATTAACCAGTTTTAAGGTGGTTAGTTCGATCTGTCTGCGCTTGGTTTTTTCAATATCCCAGTTAACGATAACCTTAACTTTAAAGAGAGTGGTCGTTATAGTCATTTCATCAAGATTATCAGGATTGAAAAGATAGGGCGTCACCAACACTTGCCATTCATATTTATCGTTTTCGGTGCCCGAATCTTCGCCAGCTTGTAATGGCGATTCCAATCCAGTTTTAGCCATCAGACTTTCAGCAATTTGTACGGCTGCGGTATAGTCTTCTGCGACCACAGCAGTATTGATGCCGGCAGAAAATATTTTTAGCAAAATACCCAGTGAAATCGCAAGGATCGAAAATGCAATTAGAATTTCCAGTAAGGAAAAGCCCTTTTGTTTATTTAGTTGGCTCGATATCATCAAGTTCAATTTGACCAGTTAGCCAGTTTATATCTATTTGCCACGCCGTTTTGCCATGTGTAAGTGTAATTCTGCCACCTGTTGAAGAGCCATCAGCAAAAAAACGAACATTACCTAACCCCTCGCCATTTAGCTCACTTTCTGCTGTGACAAGCGTGATCCCAATGTTTTTCCGTATAGGATAAATTTTGTCTCGTTTGCTTACGGTGTAGTTATTGTTGGTAAGGTCAAGACTAACGGTTGTTTCTTGATGAGAGATTAACGCTTGTCCTCTGGCAAAACGAAGGGCAGAAACCATATCTCTGGCAGCAACTTTTAGTTCTGTTGAATCATTGCCTGAAGACAGGTTAACGCCGATAACAGAAAAACCTAATACAACAATAAACAGCACTACGATCAACTCAAGCAAGGTAAAACCTTTGTTTAGACGAAATACTCTCGGCTCAACTTTAATCGGTCGGGTTCTTTTTACGTTGAACCGAGAATAGTGTGTCTTGGGTATCATTCCCAGCTGATAACATCTCTATCTTCGCCTTCCCCGCCTTCTTTGGCATCTGCCCCATAGGAGAAAATATCAAACCTCCCATGTTCACCAGGAGATGAGTAATGGTAGTCGTTTTGCCATGGATCTACGGGTATTTTGGATTTACTTAAATAAGGGCCATTCCAATGCTTGGCATTGTCAGGCGCTTCTATTAATGCTTGCAAACCTTGCTGACTGGTTGGATAACTGCCTGCATCAAGTTTATACATATCCAAAGTAGCTGCGAGGTCTTCAATTTGTACTTTTGCGGCTTTGGTTTTAGATTCACCCATGTGCTTCATTACTTGTGGGCCGACAATACCCGCGAGCATGGCAATAATGCCCAGTACCACAAGTAATTCGAGTAAGGTAAAGCCTGATTGTTGGTTATTTTTATAATGTTTCATTGTAGGTAATATTTCCGTTAGAAAGCCAAATCATTAACACTCAAGATCGCTAGTAAAATCGACACGATAATACCTGCAATCATTAGACCCAAGGTAATTATCAATAAGGGCTCAAGAAAAGCCAATAGTCTTTGAATAGCTACTCTGAGCTGTTTGTCATAAATAGTTGCTACTCGTAGTAGCATTTCTTCAAGTCGTCCGGTTTCTTCTCCCATTTTAATCATTTGCATGGCCATTTTAGGTAACAAACGTTTTTCCAGTAAAGCATCCGATAAATGTTTGCCTTGTTTTAGCTGCTCTTCAGCATCTGCAATGGCAGATGCCATTACCAGATTGTCAACCGTCTCGCGGACAATAACCAAGGCAGATAGTATTGAAACCCCATTGCCGAGCAGCGTGCCTAGTGTGCGGCTAATATTGGCCGTTTCTTTGTTGGTAATAATAGTGCCAGCAAGAGGCAGTTTAAGAAATAGACCATCCCAGACTTTTTTTCTTATCGGATCAGCTAATTGATACTTCATATAGCTGGATATAAAAACAAAACCTAACAGCAAGAGCCACCAATAACGTTGCAGCCATTCTGCCAAAGCGACAACAATCTGGGTTGATACCGGTAAGGCTTTACCTGCGCTTTCAAACATTTCGGTAAATTGCGGCACCACAAACGTTAACATAATAAATAAAGAGGCCAATGACATAACCAACAAAATAATCGGATAAATCAGAGCGGTACTGACCGTGTCTTTTAATTCTTGTGAGCGTTCCAAGTATTCGGACAATCGTGTTAATACCTCATCTAATCCGCCGCCAGCTTCGCCAGCGCGAATCATATTTAAATAAAATTTGCTAAAAATGCCCTGTTGCATCTCAAGCGCATCGGCTAGGGAGACACCGCCTTTAACTTTTTCTAAAACGCGTGCGATTAATTTAGTTAAGCGCTCATTGTCTTCAGTTAAATCCATTAATACCAGTAATGACTTGTCCAAGGGCAAGCCAGAACCCAGTAAAGTCGCTAATTCACTAGTGAGTAAAGCAATATCTTTTTGCGATAATTTAGATTTTTTAGCGCCAAAACCCAAACCAAGGAAAGAACGGCTGTTGGCTGGTTTAACACGAATGGGAATAAGGCCCTCAGACTGTAACCCAGCAATTAACGCTTGTTCGTTAAGAGCATCTTTTATGCCTTCTTCAGTTTCACCTAAATTATTAATGGCTTTGTATGTGAATAAGGGCATCTTAGGTTTCTGAAGTAACTCGCATCACCTCTTCCAGAGTTGTTATGCCTTCTATAACCTTGACTAAACCATTTTCATACAAGGTTTGCATGCCTTCAGTGATAGCCAGTTTTTGAATAGTACCGGCCTCTTCGTGTGCCATAATCAATTTACGAATCGGGTCTGTCATGGGTAAAAACTCAATAATAGCGAGCCGCCCACGGTAACCGGTATGTGAGCACGCTGAACAACCAATCGGCTGATATAAAACAATATCACCCTTGGGAGCGAAGCGTTGTAAACGTAATTTTTTAACAATTTCGGGCGCGGCTATGGCGCCTTTTTTACAGGATGGACATAATTTTCTAATTAGGCGTTGTGCCAATATGCCATTGACGGTAGAAGTGAGTAAATATTCCTCCAAACCCATATCAAGCAAACGAGTGATACCGCCAGCAGCGTCATTGGTGTGTAGGGTTGATAGTACTAAATGGCCGGTAAGCGCTGATTGCACTGCAATTCTTGCAGTTTCCAAGTCGCGCATTTCACCAATCATAATTACGTCAGGATCTTGTCGAACAATAGAGCGTAACGCAGATGCGAAAGTTAAGCCTATTTGTGGTTTTGCCTGAATCTGATTAATACCCTCCATCTGGTATTCTACCGGATCCTCAACGGTGATGATTTTTCTCTCCGGTGTATTCAGTTGTTTTAAGGCAGCGTACATGGTTGTCGATTTACCACTACCGGTTGGACCAGTAATAAGAATGATACCGTGAGGCTGTGATAACACATCAATAAACTGTTGTAGGTGCCGTCCAGCAAACCCTAAGGCTGCAAAATCAAGCACGGTATTTTCCTTATCCAATAGACGAATAACAACGCTTTCACCGTGCATAGTGGGTATTGTAGATACCCGTAAATCGAGTTCTTTACCAATCATTTGCACCTTGATGCGACCATCCTGAGGTAAGCGGCGTTCGGCAATGTTAAGCTTTGCCATAATTTTGATCCGTGAAATAACGGCGGCAGTTGATTTTACATTGGGGGCATCAATTTCCTGCAAAACCCCATCAATACGTAGTCTGATTTTTAACGATTGTTCAAAAGGTTCTATGTGTATGTCGGATGCCTTGGTTTCAATGGCCCGTTGCATAATTAAATTAACCATTTTGATAACGGGTGCTTCACTGGCCAAATCTTTCAAGTGAGCCAAGTCTTCTTCACCTAAATCGTCAGTTGCCGAATCTGCAATCAGTTTGTCCATTTTCGATTTGTCTTCGCCATACTGAATATCAAGAGCGGCATCAATTTCTGATAGCAAACCTACTTTTGCAATGATAGGCTTTCCTGTCGCTAACCTAAGTCCGTTGATAGTAAATTGATCTTCCGGATCCATCATGGCTACTGTCATGGCATCATCTGTATGCTGTAAACCAATGATATGGTAGTTTTTTAAAAACCGTAAAGACACTGTTTCGGGTAGCTGCATTTCCAGAGGATATTGTTCGGGTGTTACTTTCTCAAAATGACCAGACTCGACAAAGGCATCAGCCACATCAAGTTCGGAACAAAGACCTAATTTAACCAGTAACTGTGGCAAGCTTTCTGCCAACGAAGTTTTTTGAACACGCTCCGCTTTTTTTAACTCTGATGCCGAAAGTTTATTTCTTTTCTGTAGTGTGAGTAGCAAAGACTGATAGGGCATAATGTTTGACAGTTAGGTTTTACTTTTTCAAATAAGGGTAGTCTTTTTTGAAAATCGTAA
>CAJAHC010000004.1 GCA_903939355.1 uncultured Methylococcaceae bacterium
TCGACTTCAACTCTTATTCTAACTTAAATTAACCTTAAAAGAGATAGTTTCTACCCTCCATAACATGGCGAAAATACTTCAGAAACCCTATCAATAATCATTTGTTTCCAAGTTCTATATGACCACAATTAGCTTATAGTTTATAATTAACCAACTTATTAGTTTTCATTGAACAGCGTACCTCCAAAATAACGCTTGCTATCGACTGTCATTGGTTAAATTGTCCTCCCATGCAAGAAATAAATCCGATTAAAAATAAAATAACTGACCTAAAAGGCCGTGGTGATGCCCTTAGGAGGTATCTTTGACTTCGACATTAAAAATGAACGTCTAATAGAAGTTTTACTGGAACTTGAAAACCCAAAAATTTGGGACAATCCTGAGCTTGCGCAAACTTTGGGAAAAGAACGCGGGCAACTTGAAGTTATTGTTAACACCATTAATGAGTTGGAACGTGGACTCACAGATGCAGAAGAATTGCTACTGATGGCGGTTGACGAAGGCGATGAAGAAACAGTTGATACTGTTGTTGATGATTTAGCCTATTTAGAAAAAAGAGTCGCCGCGCTCGAATTTAGGCGTATGTTTTCAGGTGAAATGGACCCCAATAATGCCTTTCTGGATATTCAATCAGGCTCAGGTGGCACTGAAGCACAAGATTGGGCTTCCATTATTGAACGAATGTTTTTACGTTGGGGTGAACGTAAAGGCTTTAAAACCGAACTCATTGAAGAATCACAAGGCGATGTCGCCGGTATTAAAAGCGCCACTATCCGTTTTGAGGGCGAATATGCTTTTGGCTGGTTACGTACCGAAACAGGTGTCCACCGTTTGGTCAGAAAGTCACCCTTCGATTCCGGCAATCGTCGCCATACCTCGTTTGCCTCTGTATTTGTATCACCCGAGATTGATGATGATATTGATATAGACATTAACCCTGCCGATATTCGGGTAGATGTTTATCGTGCCAGTGGTGCAGGTGGTCAGCATATTAATAAAACCGAATCCGCCGTGCGTATGACTCATGGTCCAAGCGGCATCGTCGTACAGTGTCAAAGTGACCGCTCGCAACATAAAAACCGCGCCACTGCAATGAAGCAATTAAAGGCCAAATTGTATGAACTGGAAATGCGCAAACGGAGTGAATCAGCCCAAGCTTTGGAAGACACCAAGTCCGACATTGGTTGGGGCAGTCAAATTCGTTCTTATGTGCTGGATCAATCGCGTATTAAGGATTTACGAACCGGTGTAGAAACAGGGAATACTCAGGCAGTTTTAGATGGTGATCTGGATCAATTTATTGAAGCCAGTTTAAAAAGTGGTTTATAGATAAAGAAATCACCTGTAATCCATACCTTAAAAATTAAAATTATTGATACCATGTCAGAATTACAGCAAGATGAACAAGAACAAATCAAACAACGCCGCAGCAAATTAAACGAGTTGCGAGAAAATGGAGGAATTGCTTTTCCTACTGATTTTCGCCGTAATGTGGTTGCTGGCGAACTCTTGGCCGAATACGGCGAAAAGACCAAAGAAGAGCTTGAGGCTGAACCTGTCAGGGTAAAGTTGGCGGGCAGGATTATGACACGTCGGGTAATGGGCAAAGCCAGTTTTGCGCATATTCAAGATATGTCCGGCAAAATTCAGCTTTATGTCACTAGAGACACATTACCCGAAAACTTCTACAACGAACAGTTTAAGAAATGGGATATTGGCGACATCATAGGTGCAGAGGGTGTGTTATTTATGACCCAAACCGGTGAGCTGAGCGTTAAGGTTGATGATATTCGTCTATTGACCAAAGCCTTGCGCCCACTACCCGAAAAATTTCATGGCATCGCTGACCAAGAGATCAAATACAGACAACGTTATCTGGATTTGATCATGAGCGAGCAATCACGCAATACGTTTTTAATACGTTCAAAAGTAGTTGCGTATATACGCCAGTTTTTGATTGAACGTCAGTTTCTGGAAGTTGAAACGCCGATGATGCAGGTTATTCCAGGAGGGGCTACGGCAAGACCTTTTACAACATTTCATAACGCACTAGATATGGATATGTTTTTACGGATTGCACCAGAGTTGTATTTAAAACGCCTGGTTGTAGGTGGTTTCGAACGGGTATTTGAAATTAACCGCAACTTTCGTAACGAAGGGCTATCAACTCGACATAACCCCGAATTTACCATGCTAGAATTTTACCAAGCTTACGCAGAATATACCGATTTAATGGATTTAACAGAAGAGATGTTGCGCGGTATTGCTTTGGAAGTTCTTGGGCAAACTGAAGTAACTTATCAGGGTGAGCAATACGATTTCAGCAAGCCATTTGACAGAATGACAGTGGTTGAATCTATCCTGCACTTCAATCCAGAACTTACCGCCGCTGATCTTGATACTCGTGAAGCGGCTGTTAAGGTCGCTGTAAACTTACATATTCCTGTCAAAGAAGGCTATGGATTAGGTAAAATACAAATCGAAATTTTCGAAAAGACCGTAGAAAGTCGTTTAATGAATCCTACCTTCATTACTGCCTATCCGGTTGAAGTATCTCCTTTGGCAAGGCGTAACGATCATAATCCACATGTAACCGATCGCTTTGAATTTTTTGTCGGCGGACGGGAAATTGCCAATGGTTTTACCGAACTGAATGATGCTGAAGATCAAGCTGCTCGCTTTCAAAAACAAGTAGAAGAAAAAGAAGCCGGCGATGATGAAGCCATGCACTTTGACGCCGATTACATCACCGCCTTGGAACACGGCATGCCGCCTACTGCCGGAGAAGGTATTGGTATTGATCGTTTGGTCATGTTATTTACCGACGCACCGTCAATCCGTGATGTACTCCTGTTTCCACATATGCGTCCTAAAAGCTAACGTTTTTCCGGTTAACAGTAAGGTGGGTGGAGGCGCTAACCAAAACCCATCAAAACGAATCTTTACGTTTTCTTAGTTCTGTAAAGACAGACACTGATGATTGATTTTCCAGCCCCAAGTTTTTTTGTAGACTCCTACTATCTTCCCTAAAAAATGGATTAGTTGCTTTTTCGTCTCCAATAGTCGAAGGTACGGTAGGCTTATTGATTAATCTCAAATCGGCCACTTCAATCATTTTGCGCTGCAATTGTAGATTATCAGGCTCAACACTCAATGCAAAGTGACCATTGGCTTGCGTATATTCATGCGTACAATAAATTCGAGTTGAGGACGGCAAAACTTTTAATTTTTGCAATGACGTCCACATTTGGACTGCCGACCCCTCAAACAACCTACCACACCCCATCACAAACAAAGTATCGCCGCAAAACAACGCATCATCTTTGGCAAAGTAATAAACAACATGCCCAATAGTATGACCTGGGGTAGCAATAACACTAGCTTTATGTTCACCCAAGGAAACAAAATCTCCATCCCTAACACCTATGTCAATGCCAGGAGTACGGTCAATATCCAACTGCGCGGCAATAATATTACAACCAGTTTTCTCCTTTAATTCAAGATTACCGCCGACATGATCCCAATGATGATGAGTATTCAGAATGTAAGTGAGTCGCCAGCCTTTTTTAGCCAGCAGATCCAAAAGAGGTTGTGCAAGAGCAGGATCAACGACAGCGGTCTCTCCCGATACCGGATCATTAAGTAGATAAATATAATTATCAGTTAAAACGGGGATTTGTATAATTTCCAACATATTTTTGTATGATCA
>CAJAHC010000005.1 GCA_903939355.1 uncultured Methylococcaceae bacterium
AAATCCATGGGTGTAAGTTTTGTTTGGTGGCCTTGTTACAGTGCCTCCTGTAATCGGCTGAGAAACATTATCAACTACACTTATTGCTAGCGGAGAAGAGCCGCTATCGAATGTGGTAATACAGTTTGCGTCCATATCTGGTGGTGTAGCTGAAGATGGGTCAATGTTATTACATAGTCCTGTTTTGTAGAGATGCACTCTGTAAGTATCTGGGGTTAAAGTACATGCTCCAGTATTACTTGTAATAACACCGCCTGATGTTATGCAAGGTGCAGACCATGCCAATGTCGGGCTAATAAAGCTAGCCAATAAAATAAGTACGAAATAAATTTTATTGTTCATTTTTAAAACCCTATGACGTTAACAGTAAATGACGTATTTCTCTTTTGCTTTACAATTAAATTCTCACGTCTAACCTTGTCATATCGCTTGTTTTCCATCGAGCTAAGTGAGTAGGCATTTTGACTTATTAATGGTTGAGCAGCTTGAGGCTTCATTAGGCTCATTAGGTTGTAACTGATTTTTATAAAGTCTTCACTAGGTAGATTGTTAAAGTTTCTATGACCAGCTTCGATAGCCAGTCCTTGCATGAATGGGGCTTGAGCACGCAGTGAAATATCGTTACCTTTTAAATCTGCTACGCCATCATATGCATTCCAAATAAAACCTCTGACATATAATTTAGCCCAGTTCATATAAGGTAATGGCACACCGGCTTCTAAGTCCGTGCCGCCCAAAGCATGCTCTTCTAATCCATCGGCTCCATTTTTCCAACCCGATGCCGCCCAGTAGCGATTGAAATTAACTTCACCTACAGTGCTTCTAGCTTCTAAACCAAGACTGGTTCTGCCATGGTTGTATGGAAATTCATGGTCGTAAAAAGCATTAACACCAAGAAGTAATTTGTTGTCCATTTCCAAACGTCGGTAACCCAAACCCATGTTGATGGTTGTGCGGTTGTCTTGGTAATAAACGCTGTCTTGCGTGAAAAATGTATTCTTAACATCATCTGGATTAGACAATGGGGCAAGAATAAGCAGGCTTGAAGTTGGCTTATTGCTTTCAAATAAATCTAATGAAACTTCAACGGTTGGAAAATACTTTTCAAGAAAAGATTTTGTTATGCCTGTCGCGCCGGAATTGATTGATGAAAGAGCCTCAGACTTCAACCCATCCACGCCATTTTGTACAACCTTGGTGCCTAAGTTAAGCAATTGTTGTTGCTCGCTATCCAAAGGTGCTTTAGTCGGCACAGGCGCTTCATCAGCGGCTAGGGTAATTTGGCTAAATTGCGATATGGCAATAGCCAATAAGAGTTTTTTAATCATCATATTTTCATTAGCTTCTAATGGGCATCATTGTTAATTTGGTAACCATAACCTAAATAATGATTTGAGCCTAATTGCATGACAGTTTTATTTTTTGTTGAAGTATCAGATACAAAAAAAGCCCACATCGCTGTGAGCTTGATTTTATTGGTGGCCGAGACTGGAATCGAACCAGTGACACGCGGATTTTCAATCCGCTGCTCTACCGACTGAGCTA
>CAJAHC010000006.1 GCA_903939355.1 uncultured Methylococcaceae bacterium
GCTAATACTATCATAATATTACCTGAACACTTATTTTCAGACTACATTTGTGACTTTGATTTCTAGAGCGTAGTTAATTAATTTAATATTGACAAGAGTTATGATAAAGTTCGCTAGGTGATGTAATTAATTAAATATGCTCAATATCTAGGTAGTTGCAGCCCCCTAATAAAAATAACTACAACGAGAGGTATACATGAAATTATTAAAAAACGCTGTGCTAGCAACCACATTGGTACTTTCTTTAGGATCTTTTTCGACTACTGTCTCAGCTGACGTCTGTTTAGGTATGGCATGTATGTATAATCGAATGACTCCACTTGAAGGGATTGATGCTACTTTAGGTAAAATAGAGGAGGCGTTAAAAGCTATTCAAGTAAGAAATTCTGGAAGCGCAGCAATAATTGATAAGGATGGCGAAGACATCATTGTTACTGACATAAAGGAAGCATTAAAGTTAAGTAAAGAAATAAATGCCAATGATAAGCTTGACCGTAATCGAAATCGCGCCAATGGTTATTTGAAAGAAGCACGATCAGCTGTTCAAAATAACGATTTAGCTAAAGCAACCGAGCTATTAAACGAAGCTGATAAGCGTTTTTCTGACCTTAAAAGTATGATCGACTTAACTCAAGCTGATAGAGCATCACAACAGACTCATATGCTAAACCGTATTTTGGATACACCTGATCCTGTAGCTGGTACTCGTAAATAATATTTTTTAACTTCAGCAGCATGAAATCATTGGGGTCAGAATAAGTTGTAATGTTCAGGTTATTTTGGTCCCAGTTTTTTTCAAAAATTATTTTCGTTTTCCAATTAAAGCTTCTTGTGTTAAATAATCAACTAGCTTGTCCCTAACTGACAAAGATATAGATGGTACTTTACGTATACGCGTAATTTAAGTCATATCCAATAACCAAAATAACACTGGAATCGCATCGTTCGCCATTTAATTTTTCTTAAGTTCTTAACGCTACATTTAAACTGTGTCAATAATGCTAAAAAAAACAATATGTTTGTTAATGATGTTTATATCTCAGGCTTCTGTTGTAAAAGCCGGTACTGTTACTGATGGTGTTTGGTCACCGAGTAATTGCGGTGCTGAGCCGATAGTTCCTGTTATTAAACAGGCGACTGTTGAAGACTATAACAAAAGTATTACAGTAATCAATAAATGGCAATTAAAAGCTAATAGTTTTACTAATTGCCTTATTAATGAAGCTAATGCAGATAATGCTCTTATTGCCAAGACTGCAAATGAGCAACAAAGTCAATTTAGGTTAGCTGTAGATAAAATTAAAAGCAATACAGATGCTGCAAAAACAAGGTTGGATAAAGCGTTAGATTCTACTAAGTAGTTAGTATCACGGTTGGTTATATCTAAGCAATAACCCTATGAGTTATATTGACTGCTCTTATTAATGATGGATACCTATTATTTTTTTCCTATAGGGAGGCTTTCTTCTTTTAGCCAACATTCCTACTTACAGGACTATTATCTGTTATCATTGGCCATTGAATAATGGCAATTCGCCATCATTTTTGTTGATATAAAAGAGACTTTTTTTGAATACTGCTGAATTTTCATCGTTACCGTTAAAACCTGCCTTACTTGAAAACATTGAATCCTTGGGTTACACCCATTTAACACCTATTCAAGCTGAGACGTTGCCATATATTCTTGAGGGAAAAGATGTTATTGCCCAAGCCAAAACGGGTAGTGGAAAAACAGCTGCGTTTGGTATTGGCTTATTATCACGATTGGATTTTAGCAGCTTTAGGGTGCAGGCTTTGGTTATCTGTCCAACACGAGAACTTGCTGATCAGGTGTGTAAAGAAATTCGCAGATTGGCTCGGTTTACACAAAACATCAAGGTTCAATCTTTGTGTGGCGGCGTACCATTTGGTCCACAAGTAGGTTCTTTAGAACATGGCGTGCATGTTGTTGTGGGAACGCCTGGGCGATTACAAGAGCATTTACGTAAGCGTAGTTTGCGATTAAGTAATCTAAAGGTATTAGTATTAGATGAAGCCGATCGTATGTTGGATATGGGGTTTGAAGAGGTAATTACAGAGGTCATTTCTTACGCGCCGACCCATAGACAAACCTTATTATTTTCAGCGACTTATTCAGATCCAATCAGAGAGATTAGTCAGAAGTTCCAATACAAACCAGTTTCCGTAACTATTGACAGTAGTCATCACGATAGTGTTATTGAACAACGGTTTTATCAAATACAAAAGTCTAAACGAATAAACGCATTGGGTTATCTGTTAGCATTTCACCGGCCTGAATCAACAGTGGTGTTTTGTAATACTAAAAGAGAATGCCAAGATATAGAGAGTGCTTTAAATAACAGTGGCTTTTCAGTTCAGGCTTTACATGGCGATCTGGATCAAAAACACCGTGATCAGGTCTTGGTAAGGTTTGCCAATAATAGTTGTTCAATTTTGGTTGCCACCGATGTTGCAGCACGTGGATTGGATATTAAAGAACTACAAGCCGTTATTAACTATGACTTACCTTGGGATCCTGAGATCTACGTTCATCGAATCGGACGTACTGGCCGTGCCGGCAAAAAGGGCTTGGCATTTAGTTTGTGTACGGAACAAGAATTAAACAGAGTTGTGGCTATTGAAGAGTATCAATCTATTCCTGCCAAGTGGGATGAAATTGCGCCTTTTGAAATGACTTATGAGCAGCGCTTTGAGCCACCAATGGTAACATTGTGGATCGACGGCGGTCGTAAGGATAAAGTCAGACCAGGGGATATTTTAGGTGCATTAACAGGTGCGACAGGAATAGAAGGTAGTGACGTTGGTAAAATTGATGTATTTGACGCACATGCCTATGTTGCTATTAAGAAAAACAGTGTTGATAAGGCACTTGTCTGTCTAAAAAACGGTAAAATAAAAGGCCGTAATTTTATGGTTCGAAAGTCTCAGTGGTAATTATTTTTTGATAAAAGAGTGATCGTATTAACTACGCTTTAGGTGTTAACTTAACTCTCTATGTCTAACAATTACATTGACTAAAGGATTCTGAAAGTGTTTGATCAATGCGTCAACAAGATAAACGGAGCGGTGCTGTCCTCCCGTACAACCTATTGCTATGGTTAAGTAACTCCGTCCTTCAGCCTCGAAGCGGGGTATCCATTTTTCAAGAAATGCGCAAATATCCTGAAAAAACTCAGCAACCAAGGGTTGTTCTTTGAGAAAATCTGCGACCGGCTGGTCTTTCCCTGTAAATGTTCTTAACTCTGGCAGCCAGTAGGGATTTGGTAAACTGCGGGCATCAAAGACAAAATCAGCATCCAATGGTACGCCATGTTTATAACCAAATGACTGAAATTGTAGAGATGTATGCCGAAAATCTCGATCACCTACTTGATCCCTTATAAGCTCACGTAATTGGTGGTAATGTGTACGACTGGTATCAATTATAATATTTGCATGTCTTGCGATAGGAGTGAGCATTTCCTTTTCAATTCTCAGTGCCTCCTTTAAGGGGATATTGTAATTAGTTAGTGGATGTCTTCTGCGAGTCTCACTATAACGTTTTAATAAAGTTGACTCTTCTGCCTGTATAAATATGATTTCACAATCAATTCCTTTTTCACGAATTAGATTTAAACTTTCAGAAAAATTTGCCAAGCTTTCAAGCTGGTTTCTAGCGTCAATACCAATCGCTGTTTTCGCATAAGTTTTTTTATCAGCAATCATTACATGATTAATAAAATCGTGTAACAACGTTAATGGCAGATTATCGATGCAATAATACCCGCAATCTTCCAACGTATCTAATGCTATGCTTTTACCTGCGCCTGACAGAGCACTTACTATTAATAGTTTCATAAAAAGTAGTTACAAGGTACAAATTTATAAGGTTTAACTATTGTACCTTGTGTCGTATAGAGTAGTCTTATCGGTGATGACTAGTTTTTTCTTTATGCTTGGTAATTTGACGATCCAACTTGTCTACCATAGCATCAATAGCCACATACATATCATCTTGATGGTCTTCAGCAAATAATTTTGCACCGCTCAATTGTAAAGTAGCTTCAGCTTTTTGGATTAATTTTTCTACGCTTAAGATAACGTGCACATCCGTAACATTATCAAAATGACGGGCTAATTTTTCAAATTTGGCATCTATATGTGCTCTTAAAGCATCTGTTACTTCAAGGTGGTGGCCTGTTACTATAACTTGCATGAGATATACTCCTTTAATTGTGAATGAATGGTTGGTACTTTTGCATGGGCTTACAAAATGCGTTTCCGTTGACTTGATGATGAAATAAGCATGGCTTCACGATATTTGGCAATAGTTCTTCTTGCAACGTTAATACCTTTTTCTTGCAAGAAAAAGGCTATTTTACTATCACTTAATGGTCTTGCTTGGTTTTCATTGTCAATTAATTCTTTAATAAACGATCTAATCGCGATAGAGGAACATTCACCACCTTCTTTAGTGGAAACATGGCTCGAAAAAAAATATTTAAGTTCCATTATACCATTCGGAGTGTGCATAAACTTATGCGTTGTTACTCTGGAAATGGTTGATTCGTGTAAGTTTAGTTCTTCTGCAATATCTCTTAATACCATAGGCTTCATAGCAATAGAACCATGATCAAAAAATCCTGTCTGTCTTTCAACGATACAGCGAGCGACTCTTAATAGAGTATCGTTACGATTATGAAGATTTTTGATAAACCATTTGGCTTCTTGTAAGTGATCTTTCATACATACATTATCTTTACTATTATCTGCCCTTTTAATTAGCGTTGAGTAAAATGGATTGATACGTAAGTTAGGTGCAATTTCTGAATTAAGATTAACATACCATTGCTGGTTATGTTTGCTTACATAAACATCTGGAATAATATATTGGGAATTAGTTTCCTGAATCTGAGCACCTGGTTTAGGATCCAAGGTTCTGATGAGTGCAACTATATCATTGAGTTGTTTTTCAGTAACCTGTAACTTACGCATAAGCTTTGATTGCTCATGAGATGCCAAAAGTTGAAGATGATGAGTGACAACAATTAGCGCTTCAGTTCGGTAAGGCGTCTTTTCAGGTAGTTGTTGCAACTGTATTTTTAAACAATCACTTAAATCAATAGCGGCCACACCTGCTGGATCAAAATGTTGCACCCTATGTAAGACGGCAATAACTTCATCAAAATCAAGATCATTAAATTGATTTTGTAATCCTTCATAAATATCCTCAGGAGTGCTGCTGAGGTAACCTTCATGATCAATAGCATCAATGAGTGCCATTGCAATTGCTTGGTCTCGTTCTGAAAAATGGGTCAGTTCAAGCTGCCAAAGTAAATGATCCAATAAGGTTGAGGCTTTACTTCTTTGCGGTTCAAATTCACCCGTCTCAAAATTATTAGCCCCAGGTGTTAATGAGCCCTCATAAATATCATCCCATGTAGAGTCTATTGGTAATTCGTCAGGTATATTCGATTGTGATCCTTCAGAGGTAATGGAGTCAGAGTGTTCAGTTTTTTTTTCGGGACTAGAGTTTATAACTGGCCGGCTACTTTCATCATCATTAATTTCCAACATTATATTGGATTCCAGCGCTTGCTGAATTTCTTGTTGTAATTCTAATGTCGACATTTGAAGCAACTTGATAGCTTGCTGCAATTGTGGTGTCATTGTTAATTGTTGGCCTAGCCTAAGATTTAAAGACTGTCTCATACGCTCACAATTTTCAGATTGGGTAATGCATTGTAGTTACCTTTTTTGGGATGGGGTGACCGTAGAGGTGACTTTTCATTGTGGCAAAAAATAGCCTATTGAGGTGAGTAGGCAAACAGAATACCACAATATTAAAGACTGAAATTTTCTCCTAAATAAACTTTACGTACTTCTTCATTAGAAACAATTTCAGTGGCTGACCCCTCGGCAATAACCTTGCCAGCATTTAGTATATAAGCCCTGTCACAAATACCTAAGGTTTCTCTTACATTATGTTCGGTTATTAGGACGCCAATCCCTCGATGCTTTAAATGCTCTATAATTTTCTTTATGTCATCTACAGATATGGGGTCAACACCAGCAAAAGGCTCATCAAGTAATATAAATTGTGGATTAGTAGCCAATGCTCTAGCAATCTCAACACGTCTTCTTTCGCCACCCGATAGGCCTAAAGCAATTTGATCTCGTAAGCGCTCAATGTGGAATTCATGCAACAATTCCTCAATTAGAAATTCGGCCTGTCCAGGTGTTATATCAGATCGAATTTGTAAAACAGCACGCAAATTATCTGCAACAGTTAATTTGCGAAAAACAGAGGGTTCCTGCGGCAAATAACCAATGCCGTTGAGTGCCCTAACATGCATCGGGTAATGGGTGATATCTTTTGAATCCAGTGTAATGGTACCTTCATCTGCTTTAATTAGACCAACCATCATGTAAAAACTGGTTGTTTTCCCCGCCCCATTCGGCCCTAGTAATCCCACGACTTCATTAGTATTTACAGATAGTGAAACGCCATCGACTACATTCCGTTTGTTGTAAGTTTTAATAAGATTATTTGCTGCTAGAATGGACATTTTTATCCGTTAAAAGTAAAAAAATTGTATTGATGTATTTTCTTATGCACCATTACTTTGGGGAAATAATGGCTGAAGCCGGCTTTTCTGGGTTTTTTTGTTCAACGGACTTGGGTTTTAAGACAACATGTACACGACTATTATCGGATGTTTTACTGCCTGCTTTAACCAGTGATGTTTTGATATCATATTCAATCAAATTACTTGAATAAGTGCCATTATCTTTCCATACAGTAGCGTTGTCCATGAGAACCAACAGATCTTTCTTTGGGTAAAGTGTGCCGGTCAGAGCTTCTCCTATTATATCTTTTTCACCAACATTAGGTGTTTGTTTGAATTTTGCCTTATTGCCTGTAAATACTAATTTATCAGCATCACCATCTACAAAATAAACCACCAACTTGTCTGAATTGACCAGAATACTGCCTTGAATTGAAACGACATTACCAATGTATGTACTGGTAGCCGTTACATCATCATAAGTTGCGGTATTTGATTCTATATTGATGGGTTGGTCTTTATCCGTATCCAAAGCCCAAGCGCTAGTATTTATTAAGCTCAACAATACCGCATAACAAAATAAAGTGATTGGTTTATTTTTTAGTTTCATAGTGCCCTTTTACATTAGCGAGTAATTGCAAATGAATTGGCTCACTATAAGTCATCTGCATTCCTGTCCCTGTTGTTATATTAGGAAGGCTGATAAGCTCAGCCCATTCTGCGGTCTCAGCATAACTGGTTTCAGGGTTTACTTTTAATTCGCTGGTATTGATAGTAAGAGCCACCACACCTTCAGCTTTATCCCTATTAATATGAACTTTACCATTTAAATGTAAATCTGTTCCATCTGCAGATAGAATACCTGTTGCTGAAATAATAACCCATGGAGGTGTTTTTTCATTATAAAAAAACATGACGGGGGCTACGATATGTGTTGTGCCATCATCACTATAATGAGTCAGTTGATCGGCAATCAGCTTGTTTTTTAAGAGGCCAAGTTCATTCATTTCCCATTTGGTATAGCTTTTACTGAAATAATCAGGACTGTGTGCAGGCACTGTTCCATGCATTATCTCAATCAACCCAGTTATTTCAACAAGCCACCAGCTTACTAAGGAAATAATAAGCAAGTATAGATACAATTTATAGTCGCGTAGACTCATTTTAAATAGGCAGTTAAGATTTCGTCAAAACGACCTTGAGCCTGCATGATAAAATCACATACCTCACGGACAGCTCCTCCACCACCGGACAATTGCGTACACCAATCAGCTCTTTCAATAACTGCAAAATTGGCATCGGCAACCGCTATAGACAAACCAACCCTGGTCATGAGTGGCAAGTCCAGTAAGTCATCTCCTACATGAGCAGCTTGATCTGGCGTAAGGTCTAATTTTTGTAAAATTTCATTGAAAGCAGACACTTTATTTTCATGGCCTTGGTAAACGTGCTCAATACCCAGACTTTTCATGCGCAGTGCAACCGAGTTCGATTTTCGACCGGAAATAATGGCTACTTCAACACCCGTTTGACGTAATAGCTTTATACCATGACCATCACGGGCATGAAATGATTTGTATTCGTTGCCTTCATTATCAAAAAAAAGTTTACCATCCGTTAATACACCATCTACATCCAGAATTAATAATTTAAGTTTTCTGGCTTTTTCTGTAATGTTTAGTAGGGATGGTTTCATAACTGTCATTACACTATCCCAGCGCGTATTAAATCGTGCATATTTAAAGCCCCTATTGCTTGGTGATGCTCATTAATAACGATCAGACCATTAATCTTTTTTTGTTCCATAATTTGCATGGCTTCAGCAGCAAGAATATCCTCAGAAATAACAGCACAGTGAGATGTCATGACCTCGCTAATACTGGTTTTCTGGAGGTCAAGGTTTTTTGCCAACGTACGTCGCAAATCACCATCCGTAAAGATACCCACCACTTCCTGTTTATCGTTAACAATGGCAGTCATGCCTAATTTTTTCTCAGTCATCTCTAATAAAGCATGACTTATAAGCGCAGATTCGGCCACAGACGGAATATTATCGCCCAAATGCATAATATCGTTCACTCTCAATAATAAGCGCCGACCTAAGCTGCCACCAGGATGAGACAAGGCAAAATCATCTCGCGTGAAACCTCTCGCTTCAAGTAATGATACTGCTAAAGCATCACCCATCACTAATGCAGCCGTCGTGCTGGAAGTTGGTGCAAGTCCTAAAGGGCAAGCTTCTTGCGCAACTGCTACATTAATATGAGTGGTGGCGATTAGACTCAAAGTTGACATTGGATTGCCCGTCATGGCAATTAAGGGCACGCCCAATCGCTTAATAATGGGTAGAATTTTTAAAATTTCTTCAGTTTCACCTGAATTAGATAAAGCAAGCACTACGTCTTGTTTGGTAATCATCCCCAAATCACCATGGCTCGCTTCACCCGGATGTACAAAAAAAGCAGGTGTCCCGGTACTGGCAAGTGTAGCTGCAATTTTACCGGCAATATGGCCGGACTTGCCCATACCAATAACGACTACACGGCCGGTACAATTGTAAAGTAATTTACAAGCAGCAATAAATTGATCATTAATTTGTTCAGCCAAGGCTGAAATAGCTTGAGCTTCTACCTGAATAACAGCCAAGCCCAAATCACGAAGTTTTTGATCATCTAGTTTCATAACAAGCTGAAATTATAATAATAGTGGGCAGAATGAAATAATTCAGCAAGTTCTTTGCTGGATCAACTGAACATATTGCTTCAGCTTAAAAACAAATATTATGCCATGTTTACCTTATTTGTGTTTTTATTTGAGAGGGTTTTCTAATTAACTCATTAAGCACCTTTTATAAGACTCAGTAGCCTCCTCTGCTGCTGGTCTTGTAACCAAAGAAGATAAAAAATTTGATAATTCAAGGGCTAAATGCAAGAATTAGGATGTAAAGATGGAAAGCACAAGTTCAATAACTAGGCAATAGTGTTAATGAAGTAATTGGGGAATTCTTCAAGCCTATATCCCTGTGATAACTGTATTATCAGCTTATGCTATAGTGCATAAGCGTTTTGCCAATCATCTACAACATAAAATGACTAACACAGGAAAAAGTAGTAAATACTTAAAAATAACGTTGGCAGTATTTCTCGGTTTTACTTGCTATATTTTGAGCGCCTTAATGGTATACAAAGAAAGTTTTGCAATGACTGAAAAAATAAAGATTGTAATGATTGGAGACTCAATAACTTATGGTGGTAATTGGAACGATTTATTTCCAACCATTACTATTGAAAACAGAGGTGTTAGCGGTAATAAAACTGAAGATATACTTAAACGTATGGAACCTATATTAGCCTTAAAACCACACAAAGCATTCGTAATGGCTGGAATAAATGACATTTACGGTGGGCTTAGCATAAATATTATATTCAAAAACTACATCAACATTATCAATCTACTCCAAAACAAAAATATTATCGTATACATTCAATCCACACTTGAGTGTAGCAGATACTATTGTGGGGACAATATTGAAAAAGTTAGAGCTCTAAACAATAAACTTACAGTTTACGCAGATGGGCAAAAAATAACATATATCAATATAAATGATGCCCTTACATCAGAAAAAGATGGTTTGATAAGTGACTATACAAACGATGGCACACACTTACTAGATAAAGGATATTTAATATGGAGTAAAACCATTAAGCCTTATATAAACGCAAACTAACTGCACTGCTCGCATTAATTGTACTTGAAGAGCACTGATTGGAATGAATAGTGTTTTTTCAACTTCAATGCAAATCTCACCTGATAATTCTCCCAATCAGTTGACTAACCAAGGAGCACTGTTAATGACCAACTCCAGAAAAATCAAGACAATCCCTATTGTGATTAATAAATATCATGGCGTCAGTAATCGCAATCTTTTATAAATCATCATCTCTCTTTTCAATCACAGTATATTGAGCATCTATAACATCCCCATTCTGCTGTTTTTGGGCTAATCTAATCATTTTCCAGAATCTAAAACCCATTATTGCCATAGGGATCAATAATATTGCAAAGGCTACTGAGAACATTACTACAGAAGCGACAAAAATCACTAGTATAAGTGGGATCGCAATAAATCTGGGAAGGTTTGAAGAGATACGCATAGATGGAACAAGGAATTAAATGTGGATTGACACTTATATTACTCCTGATAATTGGGAAATAATATTAATAAAAAATAATTTTTAAGGTAATTTTTTAAGATAATAGGCTATCGCAGTTAATTAACAAACCATTCTTATGATAATAAAAAATATTCCATTATCATAAGGATTATGAATACTCTTAGACAAAATACAATTAACTTCATATTTTTCGGCATGGTGCTTGGGTTTCTATTTGTGAACTTATCGCACGCAGCAGAACCAACTCAAAGAGGACTATATTTAGGTGTTTTTGGTGGCAGTTCAGCTTCAGAAAGCACGGAAATGACGCAATCTGGCATAGCTTTTCATACGCCTCCTGAAAATGTTAGTGTACGAGGAACTTCTCAAATTAAAACCGGTGCAATTGGTGGCTCACATTTAGGTTATGAGTGGTCAGAAATTCCGATGGGCAGTCCGTCAGGTTGGGGTTTGCTCCCTGCTGTTGAAGTAGAGGGCTACTATCTAGGTACATAACAAACTGGCGAACTAGCAAATTCTCAAGCTGAACCAGCAGTAGAAGAAAGAGCAGCAGTTCCTGGAGGTGCCCATACATTTACCGATTCATCAAACCTTTAAATACATCTTGGGAAGCCATTGTATTGAGTGAGCTCAATAACAATTTGAATAATTTCTTATTTTGTCCAGCCCTCGTTTATCATGAGCCAATATTAGCCGCAATTATTTCCTTAAAGGACATACTACTGAATATTTTAGCATCACGTCTGTCAGGCTACTTTTGAACTTCCTCAAAGTAGGAATTGATATCAGCTTAAAGAATTTGATTGATTGCTTTGTTACCGATCAGTTCAACAAATATAGGTAAAGTTGCATTTAGCTTTGTGAGTGTGGCTTTGTTTGATGGGTCATAACGCTTTAAAAAATCATCAACTATGTCAGACAGCAAAGGCACTATTGATTGAGATTGATCCAAGCTAAATGCAACCCCTTTAGAGCCACTTGTGGCGCCATTATTCCTCGCAGTATCATATTCCTTCTAAATGGCTTATGCAACCGCTATTAGCTATTTTTAACTCATTCAATGTGACTGTGACACTGGCAGCCAATCTTAAAGCTAAGGGCATAGCTTCGGCTCGACTTTCAATTTTTAAGCTTTGGATTATTTCACAAACTTTCAGAGTTGCTCGAAGTTGAGCAGGAACACGAAGACGGAAATAATAAATATTATTTCGTCGATAAAGATAGGGAATTTTTGCCATAACGGCAGCCTCTGTGTAGCAGTATTGTGTAGCAAAATACTGTTTTCATGAGGTTATATTGAAAATAAATAATAAAATCAATATGTTATATATATTGGCGGAGAAGCAGGGAGAATCCACTGAAAAACCACAACACTCTGTTATTTAAGCACTTTATTGTTAGGCGGAGAAGCGTTTTGTATCATAATTCTTTGACACTTTTCGAATGATACCCCCTCCCCGATTTTTAATCAATGCTAAGTCCATCACCCTTTTAAGCTGGCGCCATAAGTTGTTTTATATTAACTGCACAGTTTTTATCTAAGTATTTGTTGCTTATGATTGTATTGTCTGTCACCATTCAGACTGCTTTGAATCAGTAGTAATAAGCTTCCAGCATGTAACTAAGCGTAAAAACCACTAGGTAAATTCAACTCTGAAGTGCAATTTCAAGTATCCATGTCGCTGTTCTAAATGTCTCCCATCTTCTGTAAGAAATAAAACAAATGATAGTCCCAGATATTCGAAAATATGATTTTATTGATGCTTTGCGAGGATATGCGATACTTTTAGTGGTACTCGTTCATTCATCGGGACACGTCGCTCCAGTTAACTCAATA
>CAJAHC010000007.1 GCA_903939355.1 uncultured Methylococcaceae bacterium
CCCGATACCAATGAAGTTTATCGTGAATCTGATTCAATTGAACCGGGTACTGAATCGAAAGTTTTCGATACGCCTTTTGGCAAATTGGGCGTTGCTGTTTGTTATGACTTGAGGTTTCCTGAGTTCTTTCGCAAAATGAGCAAGCTTGGCGTTGAAATACTGGTTGTGCCTTCTGCTTTTACTGCTGAGACAGGTGCCGCACATTGGGAAGTATTGCTACGAGCACGAGCGATAGAAAACCTGTGTTATGTTATCGCACCCAATCAGGGTGGTTTTCATCTTAATGGTCGTAGAACTTTTGGGCATAGTATGATTATTGATCCTTGGGGTATTGTTTTGGATTGTTACAAAACAGGTGGAGGATATGTGATGTCTGAAATAGATTTAGAACGGCTGGAGAAAGTACGAAAAACTTTTCCGGTTTTAACCCATAGGCGATATTTTTGTGAATAATGTATACCTTACCCTGAAAATAGGACTACTGGTCACATTCTTGGTGGCCTGTAGTAGTGCTTCAGAAGATAAGCGTTATCACGATACTATGGCGCTGGAGCGCCCGCCAACATTGGTAGTTAGTAACCAAGAAGTGGTAACACCTACTGTTGATGCAAAAGAAGTAGCTGAAGAAGTTGCTAAACTAACAGAGGAGACGCCCTCTGAAGATAATAGTGTTATTCGGGAAAAATCAGGTAAGACCGGTTTGGGAGACAAGGTATATCTGGCTGAACAAGAGCCGTCAAAACAAGCCAATGAAGATATCTGGGGTGCTGCACCATTAGAGTTAATAATTAAACAAACTTATGATGAAGCTTGGAATTCACTGGGACTGGCTTTAAAACAAAGTGATATTGAAATCACTGATCATAATCGTAGTGAGGGACTTTATTACGTTTCGTATGATGCCGACCCATCATTATTTAGTAGTAAAAATAGTAACAATGCAATTTATGTGCTGACGGTAAAGCGTGAAGGTGCGGAAGCAAAAATAACGGCAGCGTTGGGAAATGCTGCCGAACAAAATAGTGCCGGTAATCGTGGTAAAAGAAAGGCTACACCTAAAGATAATAGCGTCAGCCAGCCTAGTTCTGGCCCCGAAGACTTATTAAAGCTGTTGTATGAAACGCTGCGTGATGATTTAAAAGAAGAATAATTAAGGTACCAGTGAAAGGTTCAAGGTTAAAGCGAATAAGGCTTATCGTTGAATTTTCCACCGTAAACCTTCACCTTAAACCTTTATTTTGATGTTGTGATGGAATTATTAAACTTTGCAAGACAAGCTATTTTGACCCCTACCGGTATTCAAGATGGTGATATTGAAAAAATTATGAGCCGATTGCTCAGTTCCTCTGTTGATGCAGCGGATATTTATTTCCAGTCCAGTCATAGTGAGTCTTGGGTAATGGAGGCGGGTATCATTAAAGAAGGCAGCCACAGTATTGAACAAGGTGCAGGGGTACGCGCGGTAGCGGGTGAAAAAACCGGCTTTGCTTATAGTGACAGAATTGAATTGCCGGTATTACTGGAGGCCGCCAATAATGTAAAAGCCATTGTGCGCCAAGGGCAAGATGCACAAGTAGGGTTGGTCAAAGCCGCTAATTGGCCACGCTATTATCCGATGGCTAATCCTTTAAAGTCTTTGGTAGATCAACAGAAAATAGATTTGTTGCGGCATGTTGATAGTGAAACGCGCAAGTTGGATAGCCGTATAGAAGAAGTAATCGTTAGTCTTAGTGGTAGTCATGAAACTATTATGGTGGCTAATCAAAGTGGCGCTCTGGCAGCCGATGTTCGACCTTTGGTCCGTATGAATGTAACGGTTATTGTTGAAGAAAATGGTCGCCGTGAACAAGGTAGTATGGGTGGTGGTGGGCGTAGCGATTATAGTTATTTTATCGATCAAAATAAGGCGCTTGAGTTTGGCAAAGAAGCGGTAAGACAGGCGCTGGTTAATCTGGAAGCTGATGAAGCACCGGCAGGTAATATGACGGTTGTACTGGGACCTGGTTGGCCGGGTATTCTTTTACATGAAGCGATTGGGCATGGATTGGAAGGTGATTTTAATCGAAAAGGCACTTCGGCTTTTAGTGGGCGTGTTGGTGAGCGCGTAGCGTCTGATTTATGTACGGTTGTTGATGATGGCACCTTGCAAGGGCGACGTGGTTCATTGACGATTGATGATGAAGGCACGCCTACAGAACAAACAGTTTTGATTGAAAAGGGTATTCTTAAAGGTTACATGCAAGATAAACTGAATGCCCGTTTAATGGGTGTTAACTCTACGGGTAACGGTCGCCGTGAATCGTATGCCAGCTTACCGATGCCACGTATGACCAATACTTACATGTTGGCGGGCGCGCATAATCCGGAAGAAATCATAAAGTCAGTGAAAAAAGGCTTGTATGCTAAAAACTTTGCCGGCGGGCAGGTTGATATAACCTCGGGTAAATTTGTATTTTCTGCCAGTGAAGCGTATTTAATTGAAAACGGCAAAATAACCCGTGCTATTAAAGGTGCTACCCTCATTGGAAATGGACCTGATGTATTGACCAAAGTATCAATGGTAGGTACTGATCTTGAGTTGGATAGTGGCGTCGGCACTTGTGGTAAAGAAGGACAAAGTGTACCTGTTGGGGTGGGTCAACCAACCATCAAGATTGATGGTTTGACAGTGGGTGGAACCAGTGTTTAAGTGAAATATACTCAATATTTCCTTTTTACCAGAAATAGATCCGATAGATCGGTTATAGAGTTTGAATGGATTGAAAGAGTTGTTGCCTGTCCGATTAAGAGCATAAGACAAGCAGATGGAAGGTTTAAAAAATGGGGTTTTATTCAAGAAGAGGCAAAGTACTTAATAGTTATCTTGCTTGAAGATGAAGAAACAATTCACAACGCTTTCTTTGATAGAGGATTTAAAGGGGTAAATAATGAAAATTAAGTATTTTGAAGATACTGATACAGCATTTCTCGAGTTTTCAGAGCATCCTGTTTTTGAGACCAAAGAAATTAATGAAAATATTTATCTGGACTTGGATGAACAAGGGAATTTGATTGGTATGACAATTGAACATGCTATGTCCCAGGCCAATATTAATGAAGTTTCCTTTCAGCAGATAAGTCGTAACGTAGC
>CAJAHC010000008.1 GCA_903939355.1 uncultured Methylococcaceae bacterium
AACAGATACTCTTTTATCATGAATTTAAGTACTAGAGTATCTGTTTTAAACCCAACAAACTTACTCTTGAAATGGTACTTCTTCAGTTTCAGACAGGCCTTCAACTGACCATAGTTTTTCAAGTTGATAAAACCCGCGAGCTTGTGAAGTCATTGCGTGAACTATGACATCACCCAAGTCCAGCAATACCCAATCAGATCCTAAATCACCTTCCATGCCAAGTGGTCTATGGCCTTGTTCTTTGACTTTTTCAACCACATAATCACACAATGACTTTAAGTGACGGTCTGAAGTTCCTGTTACCACAACCATGTAATCAGTGAAGCTGGTTTTTCCCCGCACATCCAGTGTTGTTATATTGTTTCCTTTTCGTTCATCCAAAACATCCTGGACAATTTTCAATAAATCTTCTGCTTGCATTAAAATTCCTGGTTTGTTGTTGAGACTCTATTGTCTCTGGTAAAGCCTGTGTTGCCGTATATAGGCAATGACAGTATCGGGCAATAAAAACCCGGGGTCTTGTTGCTCGGTAATCATTTTTCTGATGGCCGATGCCGAAATATCAAGTTGACTAACTTGCTGAAAGTATAACTTACCCGCAAGGTTGTGTGCCAATTCAGTGCTTTTATTTGTTAATCGTTCTGTAAAAAAATCATCTAAAATTTGACTATCGAAACCCGGTCGCGTCAGGACAATAATATGTGCATGATCGAATAGTTGCTGCCATTTATACCAAGTGGTTAATTGATTGAAAGCATCACTACCGATAAATAACAGCAAAGGTTCAGTCGTAAATTCATGACGTAGCGATGTCAGCGTATCCAACATGTAGGAAGGGCCTTCCCGATTAATTTCCCGGGCATCAACCAGTAATCCGGCTTGATTTTTAATCGCCAGTTTTAACATCTCCATTCGCATTAATGCGGATGTGGTTGGTTGTTGCCTGTGTGGGGGCTGCGCGCTGGGGATTAAGCGAACTTCTCTTAAATCAAAAATAGTTTTAACTTCAAGTGCAGAGCGTAAATGTCCGTAATGAACCGGATCAAAGGTGCCACCAAAAATACCAATCATCTATTGCCTGATATGGCCATCGCCTAAGACAATATATTTCAAAGATGTTAAGCCTTTTAAACCAACAGGGCCTCTGGCATGCAATTTGTCAGTACTGATACCAATTTCAGCGCCTAAGCCATATTCAAAACCATCAGCAAAACGGGTAGAGGCATTAACCATTACTGAACTTGAATCTACCTCGCGTAAAAAACGCCTAGCCCGTGTATAGTCTTCTGTAACAATGGCTTCGGTATGACTAGAACTATACTTGTTAATGTGCGCCATTGCTTCGTCCATATCGCGGACGATTTTAATGGATAAAATAGGTGCTAAATATTCAGTTTGCCAGTCTTCTTCAGTAGCTCTTGAGCATTGTGTTATTAAGGAACAAGTTTTAAGGCAGCCACGCAATTCAACCCCTTTTTTAAGATAGATATCAGACAATAAAGGTAGTACTTTCGTAGCGATACTTTCTGCAACCAGCAAAGTTTCCATGGCATTACAAACACCATAGCGATGAGTTTTGGCATTTACTGCAATGTTGATGGCTTTATCAAGATCAGCTTTATCATCAATATAAACATGACAAATACCATCCAAATGTTTGATCACTGGAATAGTTGCTTCTTTAGAAATACGTTCAATCAAGCTTTTACCACCACGTGGCACAATAATATCAACGTATTTTTTCATGGTGATAAGTTCGCCGACTGCCGAACGATCAGAGGTTGCAACTATTTGCACAGTTTCAACCGGTAAACCAGTTTCTTCCAAACCTTTGGTAATACAGGAAGCAATGGCAAGGTTAGAATGAATGGCTTCAGAGCCACCTCTTAAAATACAGGCATTGCCAGATTTAAGGCATAAAGCAGCAGCATCGATGGTTACGTTAGGGCGTGATTCGTAAATAATACCAATTACACCCAAAGGCACCCGCATTTGACCAACTTGTATGCCGCTTGGACGATAACAAAGATCGCTAATTTCACCAACCGGGTCAGGCAAAGCAGCTACTTGTTTTAACCCTTCGATCATAGAATTAATGGCGACAGGTGTTAGGGTCAGTCTATCTAGAGAAGCTAAATCCAAACCATTTTGTTTGCCGACATCCAAGTCTTTTTTATTTTCACTGATAATGAATGCTTGGTTGCTGTTAATAAAATCGGCAATTTTTAGTAGGGCATCATTCTTTTTTACAGAATCAGTTCGGCTTATGATCTGAGCAGCTTTTCTAGCTTGTAGACCAAGGTCTTGCATATAACTTTTAATATCCATTCATCGCTCATGAACTTAAGAAATTTATACGTTCATTATACAGATTAATGGGTTAGTGCACCAGCTTGCCAAATACGTGAGTGATATTTGATGTATTTGCTACGAAGATCTTATTTTGGGAATATATTTGCGGTTTGAATCGTAG
>CAJAHC010000009.1 GCA_903939355.1 uncultured Methylococcaceae bacterium
ATATGTGGAATAGTTATCTCGATAATAATCATTGGCTGGACTTTAATCTCTTTGCTGATTATGATGCCAACTACACCATTTTGGGTGGAATGATTCACATAATAATTTATTCGTTTTATAAAGGATATTCTCATGTTACAAAAACAACAACAAGCACCTTTATTTAGCTCGCCAAATCAGTTAAATCAATTGGTTAACTTATCGGATTTTGCGGGTAAACAGAATGTGGTTTTATATTTTTATCCTAAAGACGATACACCGGGCTGCACAATAGAAGCTAATGATTTTACAAGACTTGCTGAACAATTTGCCAAATACGATACCGTAGTTATTGGAGTTAGCAAAGATTCCTGCGAAAGTCATATTAATTTTATTAACAAATTTGGTTTGAAAGTAGAGTTATTGGCTGATACTACCGGTGATCTATGTGAAAATTATGGTGTGTGGCGTGAAAGAGAAAAAAAAGGTATTAAAAGTATGGCAATTTTGCGCTCTACTTTTATTATTAATAAAGAAGGAATTTTGGTTGAGGCAGCTTATGGTGTAAACCATGAAGGTCATGCTGAAGAAGTTTTGGAACAAATAAAGAATATTTAGTTAGTTGGCATCCTACAACTTTCAGCAGTTAAGTTTTTTTGATTTGCGAAAAAGTATGCTTATTAGCTTTTCTGATAGCCAGTATAAAAAATAAAAGTAGAAAACCTTGGGAGTATCAAAATGATACCAGAGCAAACATTAAGTTTGACCGGCAAAGTTGCCCTTGTTAGTGGGGCTGGAGTGGGTATAGGGCAAGCTGTTGCCTTGGCATTAGGGCAGGCAGGGGCATTTATTGGAATACACTATCATTCAAGTAAAGAAGGAGCTGAAAAGCTCCGTGACCAGCTATTATCGCAACAAATCAAGTGTCTATTATTACCTGCCGATCTTACTAATGAGGATGAAGCCAATTCACTAGTTGACAAGTTAGTGAGCGAAACGGGACGTTTAGATATTTTAGTTAATAACGGTGGTGGGTTGGTTAAACGTGCCAAAATAGAAGACTGTACGCTTGAGGATTGGAATAAATCTATAGATCTTAATTTGACTAGTGCTTTTTTGTTAACCAAACGAGCCATTCCGCATTTGCGGGCAACAGGAAGTGGTCGAATTGTCAACATTTTGTCACTTTCAGTGCAAACCGGCGGCGCTAATGGTGGAGGATCTTATGCCGCAGCAAAAGGTGGACTCATGGTGTTTACACACACTTTGGCGAAAGAATTGGCACCTCACGTCCGCACTAATTCAGTTATGCCCGGAACAGTCGAAACTCAACACCATGAAATCCATTCTACCGAGGAGATGTTAGAGAATTATCGAAAACAGACTCCGTTAGGGCGTAATACGTTTGCTGAAGAAGTTGCAAGTTCTGTATTGTTTCTTGTCAGTGATATGTCATCGCACATTAACGGTGCTTTGATTGATATTAGTGGTGGACGGTTTTTACGATAATTTTTGTTATTTTGTGCTTGTTATTTGTTACTTGAATTTGGAAGGTAAAGTAAAATAGACTTTCAATCAAAATAATGGAAGTAAAGAGCTTGGATTTTTTATAGTCTGATTATTTGTTATAAATTTCGATCAACATTTATAGTACACTTTGTTTGTTTATCCCCAATTTAATTTAGGATCTATTATGCAATTAAAATGCCCATCAAAGTTAGTAGTAACCAGCTTTTTATGTTTGTTGTTAGTGGCTTGCGGCAACATGGATGTTAAAAAAACCTATGAAACTGACGTCGTAGGTTTGACTAAGCCAAGTACAGTTTTAGTTTATGATTTTTCGATTGACCCCAAGGCTGTCCAACAAAATGCTAATCCAATTTCAAAGTTGATGAGGGATGATAAAAATGAGGCTATAGATAAAAACAAATTGGCAACTGAGGTTGTTGATGCCATGTCGAAGGAGTTAGTAAAGAAAATAACGGCATTGGGTTTGAATCCAATGCGGGCGGATCAAAGTTCTCCGATTGCGGATGGTGCAATAACGATTCATGGTAAGCTCATTAAGATTGATGAAGGCAATAGCCTGACTAGAAACGCCATTGGATTAGGTGTAGGGAAGTCATCACTAGATGCTAACGTGCTCGTTTATGTTCATTCCTCGACTGGAGATCAAGAGTTAATTGCTTTTGATGCTCATGCTGATAGTGGCAAGAAACCTGGTGCTGTGGTTTTGGGGCCTGCAGGAGCAGTCGCAGGCGCGGGTGCGGCAGCGACGGTTGGTGCAAATGTAGCGAAGGGTGCAGCCGATGCATATAAGTCAGCCTCAGCACATCAAGCAGAAGGTATGGCGGAGGAGATTACTGCTGAGTTGGCTAAGTTTTTTTCCAAGCAGGGCTGGATTAATCCAGGTTTGGCGAAGTGAACTAATTCGCAAATTATTTTGGTATTGTCCGACTCAGTATGAAATTGTAACCAAAATTTAACGGTAACTCGAATATAAACCCTCGCTGGGAATTTCTTAGTGAGGGTTTTTTATTTCTTAATCATTTAGATAAAAAAGGGTGTATACATGTTAGCTGGACAATCTATTGTTGAAGCTGAAGAGCTTGTGATGCATGCTGTCCATTGGCTTAAGTTGATGGTTGAAGTTACTGGTGCTTTGGTAATCGGTATGGGCTTGCTGGCAACCTTAACTACATGGATTCGAAGTATTCGAATAAGTAGCAAGGACGTTTTTATTGAAACACGACTGACGTTAGCACGTTATTTGGCGCTGGCTCTTGAGTTGCAACTGGGTGCAGATATTTTGTCCACTGCAGTGTCGCCGAGTTGGGATCAGATCGGTAAACTGGCGGCAATAGCAGTCATTCGTACGGCACTTAATTACTTTCTATTGCGCGAGCTTCATGAGGACACTCCCTATGTTAGACCTTAATTAAGGCCGCCTTATAGTATTTTCTATAGTCCACTGAAAATAATGGAACTTTCTTTCATCGCTAAAGTAATAAAAAAACAT
>CAJAHC010000010.1 GCA_903939355.1 uncultured Methylococcaceae bacterium
ATCATCACTTCCTGAACGGAATCAAAAAGTTTCTTTGTGATAATCGGTTCGTGTATGCCTTCGTGGATTTCACCGTTATACAACATCAAACCTGTATAAATCGGATTTTTCAAAAGTTTTTGATAATTCGACACCGCAAGTTCCTTTCCGCTTTTTCGCTTCAATCCAAGTTCGTTAAACTTGTCACGGAGTTGTCGCAAAGTGAAAGACCCAGACGAATATGCCTCAAATGTTTTCTTGATTAAAGGTGCGATATTTTCATCGGGAACAATTTTTCTATTTTTATTCACATATCCAAGCGGAGCCATTTGAGGCCATATTCCGTCTTTCACTTTGTTGCGATGACCTCGTTTAATATTTTCAGACAAATTGTCTACATAATACTTGGATTGCGAAAAAGCGATTGAAAGCATAAATTTGCCTTGCGGTGTCGGATCAAACCAAAAAGTTGGAAATTTCATTTCTACGATTACGCCAGTATCAACGAGATAAATAATTTTTCCACCATCAACACTATTTCTCGCAAGTCTATCGGGATTCCACGCCAAAATACCAGACGCTTCTCCTGCTTCCATTCTCAACATCATTTCGTTAAACACAGGGCGACCTGGTATTTTGGCGGTCTGCTTTTCGACAAAGACATCAACCACTTCCAGTTGTTCTTTCAACGCTAAATCTTTCAGTTCAGCTAACTGGTCAGAAATACTGCGGACTTGTCTGTCTTTGTCGTCCGTAGACTTGCGAGTATAAATGAAAAACTTTTTGGTTTGATTATTCATAATTTTGTATTGGCAAACGAGGAGCCACGCGGAGCGTGGCGAACCCTTTCAGATTCAGGATTTTTTGGGGGGAATTCAGAACAGACGGCGCTTCGCGCCGACCGCATTTTTGCTTCCGATTCCGATTTTCAATTTTGGCGGTGTTTGTTGGACAAAGTTCGAAACTATTTCGAGCAAAATCCAAATGATTAAAACTACTAAAAAGGACTCGGCAGGGCGAAACAATTTGTCTGGGGTTTCGGATTCGCCCTGCCTCGGCTGATTTCCCGCCCGCAGGAGGGGTCTGGGGAGGAATGCGGGCGGGTTTCGGACTGGGGGTTTTCGGAAAAAAATCGGCGAATACAAAATTAGAAATCAAAAATTGAATAAATCTATTATTTATGCTATCCTTATTTTGTGAGCAAAGAAAGTAATAACTCATATTTCTATACTATCAAAAGTAGCATACTATGTCAACAATATCACAAAATATAAAACGAGTGCGAACAAAACAAGGCTTGACGCAAGACGACTTGGCGAAAAAAGCTGATATTAAATATTCCACACTTACAAAAATCGAGGGTGGTGTTGTCACGAAACCAAGCGTTCAAACAATTCAAAAAATCGCCAAGTCGTTAGGCGTTTCAATTGAGGAATTATTAAAATAATTAGTAAAATAAAAAATATGGAAACAATACAAGAATCTCAACCTTCGCAACAACCAACAAATATAATTCAGTTGCCAATTATCGCGGTTAGCGTCTTAGTAACTGCTCTTATAGTAGGTTTTGGAGTTTACTTTTTACAAAAATTACAGATAGAAAATTTAAAAAATAACTACGAAAGTGAAATTCAGCAATTAAGAATACAAGTTTCTAATTTAGAACAAGCTAATCAAAATATTCCAACACCAACAAATAATCAAAGCGTGATTGATTGTGGAAATAATTATGATTGTTTGTATAGAAATATTTCTGATGGTAATTCCGCAAAAGTTACAATCTCGGAGAAAATAGATTCGCTTTTTTTTGAAGAAAAAAGCGAAGTTAAAATTGAACCTTTTAATAATCAATTTAAGGTTTCGATGACAGTGTTAGAGTTGAACAAAATAGAGAAGGCACAGCCGATGACTAAATCAATAGTTGGATCTGTTTCAGAAAGTTGTCCTCAAATAGTTAATAATTTATCATCGATTGAATTGGCTAGTGCTTCTTGCGTTGCAAATACAGCTGAAGAAGCGAGAAATCTAGCCAAAGATGGATTATCTGATACGGCAATTAGTAAATATTCTTGTAGAGGCAAACTTGTTGATGAGATAAAAAGAATTTGTGTCAGACCGGATTTTCCGAATTTTCCACCGGGTGTAAAAAAGCCAGCAGTATATCTTTACCCATTACAAGAATCGAAAGTTAGCGTAGCAGTTGACTTGAAAGGAATAATCACAAAGAGTGAGCCGAGCTATTATAAAGGGTGGGAAGTGGTAGCGGAACCAAACGGATTGATAGACGGAAAGTATGATTATCTATTTTATGAGGCACAATTAGAACAGCTTCAACTACCAAAAGAGGGTTGGGTTGTTGAATATAAAGAACTAGAAAATTGGTTTAATTCAAACTTAAAGGAACTTGGATTGAACGAAAAAGAAATTTCTCAATTTAAAGAATATTGGTTGGCAGAATTACCATTTGCGAGATATTACGAAATTAAACTTCTCGATGATAATTTTCTCAAAGAGAATATGAATTTGGTTATTGATCCAAAACCGATGACAGTTATTAGACGCAATTTCTATTTCAAACCACTTGAATCACAAATCATTCTTGAGCGACCAAACATAATTACTCCAGAAAGAAAAGGTTTTACAGTTGTAGAGTGGGGCGGGTTGTTGGATAAATAAGAATAGATTGTTGCCAAAGAAAAATCTTAAGTTAAGTTTGAATCTTAGTCGCCGATTTTTTTCCGAAAACCCCCAGTCCGAAACCCGCCCGCATTCCTCCCCAGACCCCTCCTGCGGGCGGGAAATCA
>CAJAHC010000011.1 GCA_903939355.1 uncultured Methylococcaceae bacterium
CAAAAAGATGTGGATTCATCACGTTCGCTTCTCGACCTTATTGATGAAGAAATTGACAGGTATCGTATTGTTATCTTTTTCCCAGTTTTCAATGTCAGCGATTTTTACCTGGTAATCACGATTGCTAAGAGACTGCTTAGATACGTCAATCACGATAGCTTGGCCAGTTAAACTGCTTAATGGTATCTGATCTACGGTTAATTTATTTTCTGCAAAGTGGATGGGTGCATCCAGATGCGTTCCCCCATGTTCAGGTGTGCAGATGCTATAAGAGGAATAATAATAGCCTAACGATGTTTTTCCCTCGGCTTCTGTAACGTGTTCAAATCCTTTGATATTATTAGGCCAATATAATGTTGACTGGTCATAACTATGACTCAAATCCAGCCATTCCATGGAATTTAATGATTGAGCTAGATTGGCATGTTGAGCGCATCCAATAAGTCCGATAGTGATTAAAAAAATTATTTTTTTCATATTTCTAACCTTTTTTATTTGTCTGGTTTTTACCTTTTTATACCTGATCATAATCCTAACGGGTTGTTTTCAGCAAACATCTGGGATAAATCGAAGTCAAGTTTTAGATGGATGACACTGGGGCTTAACTTCTTGGGAGTATTATGATTTTTTTGTGGTTAAACTAAGCCTGTTTTTGTTGCTTGTTGATACTGGTATCATTGTCCTATTATCTTCCAATATCACAATGAGTTGGTTCAACACTTTCAGTTGTTGCTTAACATGCAAGTTGTTATTCAACGGGGCTTTTAAGAATAATGTCAGATTGGCAGTTTTGGATTGATCGTGGCGGTACTTTTACTGACGTTATCGGGTACAGCCCTGATGGACGAATTGTGATCCGTAAATTACTTTCAGAAAATCCCGAATGTTATCAGGATGCCGCTTTGCAAGGGATTCGTGATATTTTACAAGTACCTGCCGGTATGCCAATGCCCGCATGTATCGAAAGTGTAAAAATGGGTACGACCATCGGCACGAATGCTTTGTTGGAGCGTAAAGGTGAAAAAGTTGCATTAGCAATTACACGTGGGTTTAAAGACTGCTTACGAATTGGTTATCAAAATCGACCTTCTATTTTTGCACTCAATATTTGTTTACCTGAACAGCTTTACCAAACAGTCATTGAGATTGATGCGCGAGTTATGGCGCACGGTCAGGTATTGGTACCTTTAGATGTTGATCAGGCAAGAAACCAGCTACAAGAAGCATATGATCAAGGTCTGCGTTCATTAGCGATCGTTTTGATGCATGCCTGGCGTTATTCTGAGCAAGAATTGCAATTGGCAGACATAGCTAAGCAAATTGGTTTTACCCAAATTTCTGTTTCTCATCAAGTCAGTCCACTCTTAAAGCTCGTCAGTCGCGCAGACACTACTGTAGTTGATGCTTATTTATCGCCACAATTAAAATGCTATGTAACACAAATTGTGGAAAGCCTTGGTAGCGATGAAAAGAAACTGCGTTTATTTTTTATGCAATCTAACGGTGGTTTGGTTGATGCACAGCTCTTTCAGGGTAAAGACAGTATTCTTTCTGGGCCGGCAGGTGGCATCATCGGTGCTAAAATGGTGTCGTCTCTGGCTGGGCTACACAAAATTATCACTTTCGATATGGGAGGTACGTCTACTGATGTTGCGCATTATGCTGGAGAATTAGAGCGCAGTTTTGAAACTGAAATTGCCGGTGTCCGAATACGTGCGCCGATGATGCAGATCCATACAGTTGCCGCAGGTGGGGGGTCTAAGCTCTTTTTTGATGGCATGCGTTATCGAGTTGGTCCAGAATCGGCTGGTTCAACCCCGGGCCCTGCTTGTTACAGGCGAGGTGGACCACTAACTGTAACTGATGCCAATTTAATGGTTGGTAAGTTGCCGTTGTTTCCGACAATATTTGGACAACATGGCGATTTGCCGCCAGATGTTGATCGGGTAAAGTATTTATTTGAAGCGTTGTCTGCAAGCATAAAGTTCCAGTGTGGTGATAAGCGAACACCAGAACAAGTTGCCGAAGGGTTTTTAAACATTGCAGTAGAAAATATGGCGGCGGCTATCAAGAAAATTTCCGTCCAAAAGGGCTACAATATTTTTGAGTATGCCTTGTGTTGTTACGGAGCCGCAGGCGGACAACACGCTTGTAAAATTGCCGATCGATTGGGTATCCAAACAGTACTTTTGCATCCTTTTGCTGGCGTATTATCAGCATACGGTATGGGGTTGGCTGATTTTCGAGTTATTAAGGAGTTGGTGTTGGAGTTAAGTTGGGAGGCGACTAACGAAGATGTTTTAGATGTTTGTCTGCAAAAGTTGGAGGCTCAGGGTCGTTCAGAACTTGAATCACAAGGTTTGGCGAACTTGAAGATAAGCCTTGAGCGACGCTTATTACTTCGCTATCAAGGAACAGATAGCCATCTATCTGTCAAGTTTAGCGATAAGCAGTCGATGCTTGCTGATTTTCAGCGACAATACCTTCAACGTTTTGGATTTTGCTATGAAAATAGGTCGTTGGTAGTTGAAACGGCAATAGTTGAATGTGTAGGCAGTGAAAGACATGTAATTGATGATAGTAGGAGCTTACCAATATACGGTATAGGAAAGCCGGAATTAATAACTCGTATTTTTAGTAATGATTTATGGCATGAAGCACCGGTTTATCAACGTAATAATTTATCAAAATTACAAATTATTGTCGGTCCAGCCATTATTATCGAACCGACAGCTACAATTGTTATCGAGCCGGGTTGGCAAGGAGAGTTGCAACTGAATGGTAATCTTTTACTAAACCGTATTCTGCCTTTACGACAAACATTCGCTGTATTAACTAAAGCCGATCCGGTTTTATTGGAAATTTTCAACAAATTGTTTATGTCGATAGCCGAGCAAATGGGCTTTGTTCTGCAAAACACGGCGCATTCAGTTAATATCAAGGAGCGGTTGGATTTTTCATGTGCCATTTTCGATGTTGAGGGTCAACTGATCGCTAATGCGCCACATATTCCTGTACATTTAGGTTCAATGGGTGAAAGCGTAAAAGCGCTATTGCGTAAATATGCTTCTACTATCCAGCACGGTGATGTTTATCTGTTAAATTCGCCCTATGCCGGCGGTACGCATTTACCTGATATTACAGTGATAACGCCTGTGTTTGCGGAAGATAAAAAAGAGTTGTTATTTTTTACTGCTTCTCGTGGACATCATGCTGATGTGGGCGGAATATCACCGGGGTCAATGCCTGCTAACAGTCGCCATATCGATGAGGAGGGCTTAATTAGTGACGGCTTGAGAATTGTCTCTAATGGTGAGTTAGAAGAAGCAATTTTAACCGCATGGTTGGAGTCAGGGCCCTATCCAGCTCGCAATCCTAAACAAAACATCGCTGACCTTCAAGCCCAAATAGCAGCTAACGAGAAAGGCGCTCAGGAATTGTTGCGCATGGTTGCTAGTTACTCTTTGTCGATAGTGCAGGCTTATATGCAATATGTTCAGGACAATGCCGAAGCTTGCGTGCGAGCAGTTATTGCAAAATTATCTAATGGTTTCTTTGAGTATGAAATGGATGGGGGTGCGAAAATTAATGTAGCCGTTTTCATTGATCATAAAAGATGCAAGGCACGTATCGACTTCAGTGGAACTTCTTCGCAATTGCCAAACAACTTTAATGCACCGGCAGCGGTGTCCAAGGCGGCTGTACTTTATGTCTTTAGAACTTTGGTGCGAGACGATATTCCTCTCAACGCCGGTTGTATGAGGCCTTTGGAAATTATAATACCAGATAATTCGTTGCTTAATCCTAGCTATCCGGCAGCGGTGGTTGCCGGTAATGTTGAGACTTCGCAGTATATAGTTGATGCATTGTACGGAGCACTAGGGATAATAGCGGCTTCACAAGGTACGATGAACAATTTAACTTTCGGCAATGATCACTACCAGTATTACGAGACAATTTGTGGCGGAGCAGGAGCAGGTGATGGCTTTGACGGTTGTGATGCCGTACATACCCATATGACTAACTCACGCATTACGGATCCAGAAGTTCTGGAATTACGTTACCCCGTTTTATTGCACGAATTTTCTATTCGCAAGGGTAGTGGTGGAATGGGTTTTAATCGAGGTGGTGATGGCGTGATAAGACGCATTAAATTTCTGGAATCTATGACTGTTACTATTCTCTCTAGTCATCGAAGACTACCACCTTTTGGTATTCATGGTGGAAAACCTGGAAAGATTGGTATAAATACAGTGACTTCAATAGGTGGTCATGTCGAAATACTACCAGGGTGTTTCGAAATTGAAGTCGATGCAGGTGATATCTTACAGATTGAAAGCCCTGGAGGAGGTGGGTTTGGATTTGGATAAAAAAGCTCACTCTGTTTAGTATAAGTAAAATTTAAACGAAGAGACTAGGCGCCTTATATTAACAATATAAGGCAGGAAAATGTATATCCATCATGAGGTTTTTTTTGTAAAGTTAGAGCTTGATGGTGTAGTTTTCAAATTTGTGGATTTTCGCTTCAATATATTGCATAACCACTAAATCCGGCATTGAGAACACATCGTTTTTATGGTCTAATGACAGGGTTTGTTTTATGAATTAATGCGCCTCTTGTATTTATGTGGTTGATATAACGGGGTGAGTTTGGCGCAACTTGTTTGGAGAGTAGGCTTATTATCTATGCGATTTACTATTAAAAAAGGTTTAGATCTACCTATAACGGGAGGTCCTGAGCAAATTATTGAGGATGGCAATAAGGTTAATTCTGTTGCAATTCTGGGGATGGATTATGTAGGTATGAAGCCTACTATGATGGTTAATGAGGGGGATACGGTCAAGTTGGGTCAGGTACTTTTCACGGACAAAAAAAATATTGGATGTGTATTTACTTCTCCAGGTGCAGGTATTGTTAAATCAATAAATCGTGGTGCTAAGCGGGTATTGCAATCAGTGGTTATTGATTTAAAAGGTTCAGCTCAGGAATCATTTAATAAATACAAAGAATCTGAATTGGTTAATCTAACGGCTGAAGAAGTAAAAGAAAATATTTTGGCATCAGGATTGTGGACAACAATCAGAACGCGTCCTTATGGAAAAATACCTGCTGTCGATAGCAAGCCAAGTTCTATTTTTGTTACAGCCATTGACACAAGGCCTTTAGCTGCAGACCCTGCTGTTGTTATTCAGAAACGCAGTAAAGATTTCGCTAACGGATTAACAATTATTGCCAAGTTGTCTGAAGGTAAAACATACCTCTGTAAAGCGACTGATGCTGAGATTACATCAAGTAATGCTGCAACTGTTGCTGAGTTTTCAGGCCCACATCCAGCTGGGTTAGCAAGTACACACATCCATTTTCTTGATGCTGTAAATATTAATAAGACGGTCTGGCACATTGATTATCAGGCAGTTATGGCAATTGGAGCCTTATTTACGACCGGCAAATTAAATGTAGAAAGAGTTATTTCTTTGGCTGGTCCCACGGTAAAAAAGCCAAGATTAATTCGCACACGAGTTGGTGCTAACACCAATGATCTAGTTGATGGTGAGTTGCTTGACGATGTTGAAAGCCGGGTTATTTCGGGGTCTGTATTATATGGACATACGGCACATGATTGGTCCGCCTATTTAGGTTGTTACAGCAATCAACTTTCTGCATTACAGGAAGGGCGTGCCCGTGAGTTGTTTGGCTGGATTGTGGCGGGTAAAGATAAATATTCCGCATTGAATGTTTACACCTCCAGTGTTGATCGTAAAAACAATCGTCTTTTTCCATTAACCACGGATAAAAACGGCAGTAACCGAGCGATTGTGCCTGTTGGCATTTTTGAAACCGTTATGCCTATGGATATTTTGGCAACACCGCTACTGAAAGCATTGGTGATTGGTGATTCAGACCAGGCGCAGTTGTTGGGTTGTTTGGAACTTGATGAAGAAGATGTTTCCTTATTTACATTTGTGGATCCAGGTAAACATGACTTCGGTCCTGTACTGAGAGCGAATTTAACTAAAATCGAGAAGGAAGGATAATGTCGGCTAGAGAAATTTTAGATAGCATAGAGCCGCATTTTACAAAAGGTGGTCGGTTTGCCAAGTATTACGGTCTTTATGAGATGGTGGATACTTTCATATATACGCCCGCTGATGTAACTCGCGGCACAACGCATGTTCGTGACGGTAATGACCTGAAACGGACGATGACTTTTGTAGTGATAGCAACGCTGTTTTGTGTGCTGATGGCGATGTATAACACCGGTTACCAAGCCAATTTGGCAATGGCTACCATGGGTCTTGAGACAATAGATAACTGGCGCAGTATCCCGATGATGTTGTTCGGCTACAGCACCATGAATCCGTTTTCCAATCTGGCTCACGGCGCTTTATACTTTTTACCTATTTATATCACTACCTTGGCTATCGGTGGTATTTGGGAAGTATTGTTTGCCACTGTTCGCGGCCATGAAGTCAACGAAGGCTTTTTGGTTTCGTCCATGTTGTACGCTTTGATTATGCCGCCTGATATGCCTTTATGGCAGGTCGCCTTGGGTATTTCTTTCGGTATCGTTATCGGTAAAGAAGTATTTGGCGGTACCGGTAAAAACTTTTTAAATCCTGCCTTGACCGGACGGGCATTTTTATATTTTGCCTATCCCGCATCAATGACCGGAGACTCGGTTTGGGTTGCAGTGGATGGCTATACCCGGGCAACGCCGTTGGGTTTGGCTGCAAACGGCGGTCTAGACGCTGTTTATGCGGCTGATTATAGCTGGATGCAAACGTTTTTTGGTTTTGAACCCGGTTGTTTGGGCGAAACATCAACCTTGGCGATTTTGATTGGCGCTGCCTTCCTGTTATATACCCGTGTTGCGTCGTATCGCATTATGGGTGGCGTATTTGCAGGTATGGTCGCTATTGCTACGCTGTTTAACGTGATTGGCAGTGATACCAACCCCATGTTTGCTTTTCCATGGTACTGGCATTTAACTGTAGGCGGCTTTGCTTTTGGTATGGTTTACATGGCAACCGATCCTGTGAGTGCGGCAATGACCAATACCGGTCGTTGGGTATTCGGGGCATTGGTTGGTGGCATGACTGTGTTAATCCGGGTGGTTAATCCTGCGTTTCCAGAAGGTATTATGCTGGCCATTCTATTTTCAAACATGTTTGCACCGACGATCGATTATTTCGTCATTCAGGCCAATATTAGAAGAAGGATGAAACGTCATGCCTAATAATAAAACGTCTTGTAAGCACATGGAAAAATGGTGTGCAGCACTCAATAATAATGCTTACTACCAGAAATTTGATGTTTATAAAAGCAAAGTTCTGGCCTTAGGTAACGATAGTCTGGAAAAGACGATTGCCATTGCGGTTGCGCTATGTCTCGTGTGTGCGGTTTTGGTTTCCTTTGCAGCGGTTGCTTTAAAGCCATTGCAAATTGACAACAAAGCAGCGGATATGAAGAAGAATATTCTTGATGTGGCGGGTTTATTGGAAGAAGGCGCTGATATCAACGCGGCATTTTCTGAAAAAATCGAAGCCAAGATTGTTGACCTGGAAACAGGTGACTATGTTGCGAACATTGATGCAGATGAATTTGATCAACGTAAAGCAGCAAAAGATCCTGCACAAAGCGTCGCTATTCCAAAAGATAAAGATATTGCCCATATCCGGGTAAAAGCCAAATATGCCAAAGTCTTTTTGGTTAAAGAATCCGGCGTTATCAAATCCATTATTCTGCCTATGCATGGTTATGGCTTATGGTCAACCTTGTATGGTTTCCTGTCTTTGGATGCTGACGGACAAACCGTACAAAGTATCAACTTCTACGATCAAGCGGAAACGCCTGGACTGGGTGGTGAA
>CAJAHC010000012.1 GCA_903939355.1 uncultured Methylococcaceae bacterium
ACCATCCCGCTTTTTTGTTCTTTAACTGAACTTACCAACATTGTCTCTTCAACAATTGAAGTAGATTCCACCTCTTCTAGATCTTGATTTAACTCGGTAGTTTCTGATTCTATTTCAGTAGACTCAGAACTGACTTGATTTTTATCAGTTGTCAATATTAGTGACTCTAACTCTGATGGTGCAGATTGGTTCTCTACTATAATCTGTCTTATATCTGATACTTCTGGTATAACTTGGATTGGTTTTTTCTTAGCTTTCCCAAACATGTTTTTTAGCTTCCCGATCATCCCACTTTTTTGTTCTTTAACTGAACTTACCAACATTGTCTCTTCAACAATTGGTGTAGAGTCAAATTCTTCTGTATCCTGATTTAATTCCGCAATTTCTGAGTCTAGTGCAGTCGACTGAGAACTAGCTTGATCGAGAATATTAGTGAACTGCTTAGATAATACGCTGAATTGTTCTTTCACAGGATTCAGAGGCTGTTCTTTATCACTAAAGAATTCTGACAAAACTTCTTCATTAGTGCGATCTAATTCATTTAGTGTTTCTTTTACTTCCTGTAGTATCGATATTGGTTTTGGTTCTGACTGTTCTTTAACTTGAAAGATTAACTTATTTTTTTCAAGTTCCGCAATTAAAGCATCTTTACTATTTAACTTTTCTTCCAACCTTATCAAGTGCTCTTTAACGTCATTAAAATCAACACGTTGTTGCTCCATAGATTGAAGCTGACTAGTTTGGAGGGCCAAGGTCAATCGCATTGTTTCCAGCAAAGCGTCTTTTTCAGTGTGCCTTAACGTTTCTGCTTGATAAGACTCCTGAAATTGAGTTTTAGCCTGTTGCTCACTTTGCACCCGTTTGACTAAAAAATTAATAACCCTCTCATGTTGTTGCCATAACTCTTCGGCCTCAACGTTTTCCATAACGGGCAATGGTCGCTCTCCAAGATCAAAACTAGTAGCCAGAGATTGGATGATTCGCGCTATTTGCCCATTACGCACAGAAAGTCGGTTTTCAAGTTCAGTAGCGCGTGCGGCTTCATCCTGCGCCAACTGATTAGCTGTCTGCATTTGCTCGCTATTAGCGAGTAACTCCTGCTGTATTGCCTCCATATTTTGCTGTGTTTCATTAAGTTTTACTTGTATTTCAATGCGTGCTCTTTCACTTGCCTTGTTGTTACTCTTTAAAAAAGCAACTCTAATGCTATATAACGTGGCCGTCAGTAAAAAAACTACTGCTGCCAATGCTCCAGCATAAAAAGGATTAATGAGAGTCAGTGCAATCCAATCTGTTAGAGTGCCTTGAATAATCGGTATATAAGTTTCCATAAATATGCTTTCTCAAAAAAATTACGATAGTATGCAGATTAAACCTAACCAGTTGCCATATCTGCAGTTATAAAATTAAAACTCAATGCCCTGCTCTGCTTTAATACCTTGCTGAAAAGCATGTTTTATCATTGTCATTTCAGTTACGGTATCGGCAATTTTTATAACTTCCGGAGCAGCATTACGGCCTGTAAGAATCAAATGTACCCAAGCTGGTTTTTCATTGCAAATAAAATCTGCAATTTCCTGTCCGGAAATCCACTGATAACCACAACAGTAATTAATTTCGTCCAGTAAAACCACGTCAAACTCTTGCGAAAGAATTTTTTCTTTACTTAATTCCCATATTTCTCGACTCGTTTTAATATCCTGCTCAGGATTTTTGGTATCCCAAGTAAATCCATCGCCCAAGGCATGCCATTCAATATTATCAAAACGTTCTGCCGCTTTTTGTTCACCTGTCTGCCATTGCCCCTTAATATATTGGATAACACAAACCCTCATATCCCAGCCTGCGGCACGAAAAACCATTCCTAGGGCACTGGATGATTTACCTTTACCTTCACCGGTATTCACAACTACCAGACCTCGTCGCCTATCTCTCGATTTCATGAATCATTCCAAAACTTAAATTAAGTAAAAAGAACACATAACCTTTTTTGGACTGAACGTACTGATCGCTTTCAATCATGATAAAGTTATCCTATTCTTTACGCCATTCATTGTAACCCTAAAATATATTATGACCGAAGCAACTAGTTTATTTTTCGACGCAAAACAAGTCATACCGGGTGGAGTAAATTCCCCGGTTCGTTCATTTAGTGGCGTAGGCGGCACACCCATTTTCATCGACCATGCCAGTGGTCCTTATATATATGACAGTTCAGGCAAGCGCTATCTTGATTACGTTGGTTCGTGGGGGCCAATGATTTTAGGTCATGCTCACCCAGAAGTTATTGCTGCAGTTAAACAAGCTGCTGAAAAAGGTCTCAGTTTTGGCGCCCCAACAGAAATTGAAACACAAATGGCTAAGCGAGTTTGTGAGCTAATGCCATCAATTGAGTTGGTGAGAATGGTCAGCTCCGGCACTGAAGCCACCATGAGCGCAATTCGGTTAGCTAGAGGCTATACCAATCGAGACAAAATCGTTAAATTTGAAGGTTGTTATCATGGCCATTCTGATTCATTATTAGTTAAAGCCGGCTCAGGTGCTTTAACTCTTGGCATTCCTAGCTCACCCGGAGTAACGGCTTCAGTTGCTGCTGATACAATCACACTAACCTACAACGATAGCGAATCAGTTAAGACTCTATTTGCAACGATTGGAGAGCAAATTGCCTGTATTATCGTTGAACCTGTTGCAGGCAATATGAACTGTATTCCACCCTTACCAGGCTTTCTGGAAACGTTGCGTCAGATCTGTGACTTCTATGGCAGTGTACTTATTTTTGATGAAGTAATGACAGGGTTTAGGGTAGGAATTAATGGCGCGCAAGGGCTTTATAATATCCAACCTGACTTAACCACTTTAGGAAAAATTATCGGAGGAGGCATGCCGGTAGGTGCTTTTGGCGGGCAAGGTAAAATCATGGAATACCTTGCTCCGTTGGGACCAGTTTATCAAGCGGGTACTTTATCTGGTAATCCGGTAGCAATGGCCGCTGGACTAAAAACACTAGAATTAATTGCAACACCTGGTTTTTATGAAACTTTAACGACAAAAACCGATAAACTTGCAACCGGTCTTAAAGAGCGAGCTCATCAAGCTGGTGTTGCCTTAACTACTAACAACGTTGGCGGCATGTTTGGCCTATTCTTTAGTGCTGAACAAAAAGTAACAACTTTCGCCCAAGTTATGGAATGTGATCAAGCTTTGTTTAAACGTTTTTTCCATGCTATGCTCGAGTCCGGTGTCTATTTGGCTCCCTCAGCATTCGAAGCAGGCTTCGTTTCAGCGGCTCACAGCGATGAAGATTTAAATAAAACACTGGATTATGCAGAAACAATTTTTAACCATTTCTCAGCCCATTAAAAAATGGATTTTATAACTAATTCATCCTCTCTGTTTTTTGCTTTGGGTGGTTTGTTGGCAGGTGTATTATTAATGCGCCTAATAACAAATCAAGATAAAACTATCATTACAAAGCTTTCCACCAATCTCGCAGTTTCAGAAGAAAAATTAAGGCAGCTTCAAAACAAGGAAAATGAATTCAATCAATTACAACAACTTTATGTAGAAGCTAAAACAAAAAATGCCGAATTAGAAGTTCGCATGCACGAGCAGGGAAAAAATGCTGAGGAAAAATTAAACTTATTAAAAGATGCTGAGTTACGACTTAATCATCAGTTTGAGAATTTAGCCGGTAAAATTTTCGACGAACGCAACAAACAATTTACTGAACACAATCAAACCAGTCTTGATCATATTGTTAAACCATTACGAGAGCAATTAGGAGAATTCAAGCAACGCATAGAAACCGTTTACGATAATGAGAATAAAGACAGAATTTCGCTCCGCGAGGAAATTGTTTCATTAAGGCGGGATACCGCTCAAATGAACCAAGAAGCTCTTAACCTAACGCGTGCATTAAAAGGCGATAAAAAAACCCAAGGCAACTGGGGTGAGATGATCTTGGAAACTGTCCTGGAAAAATCCGGACTACGCAAAGGTATAGAATACGAAACACAAGGCGCATTCCGCGATGAAAATAACAAACTATTCAAGCCAGACGTCATAGTCCGCTTACCTGAAGACAAAGATATTGTTATTGACTCCAAAGTATCTTTAGTGGCTTATGAACTACACTGTTCTACCGAAGATGACGCAGAACGCATAACCGCATTAAAACAACATACTGAAGCGGTACGAAGCCACATTAAAGGCTTAAGCAGCAAAGACTATTCTGGCCTAAAAGGCTTACGATCTCTGGATTTTGTATTACTTTTTATGCCTATAGAAGCCGCCTTTATAGCTGCTTTTCAGGCTGATGAGCGCTTATTTACCGATGCCTTTGAGCATAAAATAATCGTGGTGACACCTACTACCTTACTAGCAACTTTGAGAACCATCGAAAATATCTGGCGCTATGAAAGGCAAAATGAAAATGCTAGGGCAATAGCCGATAAAGCAGGCATTGTTTATGACAAAATACGTGGCTTTGTGGAAGATCTAGATAAGCTCGGCAAGCAATTAAGCACTGTTCACTCGACTTATGATGGGGTTATGAACAAATTAACCCTTGGCAATGGTAACTTAATCCGACAGGCAAGCAGTTTTATTGATCTGGGTGTAAAGGTTAAAAAAACAATACCCAAACATCTTAATGAGCAAGCTGGTGTTACAGAAAACAATGATGACAATGACAGTCCGTCCTAATTTTTAAACTTCTTGAGACCCTAAAGAACAAAAAAAAGGCGCTCAATTAACTAAGCGCCTTATAGAGGTGACACAGGAGAGGCAAAGCGTTTCTTAAATTATTAAGCACTTACTATGCCAATACTGGATTGACACCTGTCCCAAGACAATTAATAAGCCTAACGCTAACACCTTGCTTAACCTAGACATGCAATTTTGCCCCACTTTTAACCATAGCCAGACAATAATCTTACCATTTTGGTGCGCTCTCTACTCTACTGACAATTTTAAATCGCCATAAGTCTGGTAAACGAGATTACATAGAAATTTCAAAAACCAACTCAAATTTAATGGCAATATTTAATTTTCAAATACCCACCTACCTTAATGTCTAAACCATTACTAAATAGATATTGGGTGTTAGAATACTAATTAATAATGAATATGTTGGATTAGCTAGATATTAGCAATCAACTAAAAGACCATCACAACACCGTTAATAATATTATTTATTTGAGGAAACTATGCGGAACCTGAAGTTTTTACCCGCTATATTTGGATCGATATTTGTCATCGCCATTATCTTTTTTGTCGCCTTCCATTTTATCTTTCTCGAACATGTTGTTAATTACTGGTGGTTTCAATCACTCAATCTTGAGTCTTATTTCTGGCTCCGACTGCTCTACAAATATCTTCTTTCTGGTGGCGTAACACTCACTTTTTTTGCTATTTTCTTTTTCCATTTCTGGATAGCATCTCGTTATTTAGGCTTAAATCCACCCCATGAAACCATTAATAATTCAGCAAAGCGAATCCGATTTCAAAGTTTTGCCGATGTTTTTATGGGGGGTACAGTAAAGGTATATACGCCTATTTCATTAGCTCTAGCTATTTTTGTTGCAATACCTTTTTATAATCAGTGGGAAGCATCATTACTCTTCTTTTTTGGAAGTGACTCAGGTGTAACTGAATCAATTTACGGGCGAGATATCAGCTTTTATTTACTGTCTTATCCTATCTACCTGCTGATCCAAAAAGAACTGCTAACAACTGCTGCTTTAGTTTTTTCTTTCGTTGGAATTCTTTATTGGTTGGAGCATATTTTTATACCTCACCAGAAAAAAGAATATCACTTAGGCGCTAAAATCCACTTAACCATTTTAATCAGCTTTGTTGTTGGTTTTGTAGTCTGGGGATTTATGTTGCAGCGATTTTCATTGCTCTACACTGATTCTCATGAACCCATATTTTACGGGCCTGGTTTTGTAGAAATACGTTATAAACTGCCACTTCTATGGTTCGCCATCGTAGCATTTATTGCTACAGCAGTAACAGCTATCTTGTTTATTTTCTCAGAAAAGCATCGTATCAAGACGCCTTTTTTTATATCCCTAATTACTTTTCTGATTGCGTTAGGGCTTCCAGAAATTCAATTTATTCCCGATTTAATTCAAAAATTTATTGTAAACCCAAATCCGGTAAGATCAGATGGGCCTTATATACAGCAAAACATTGATGGAACAATGGATGCCTATGATTTGAAACGTATTCACACAATTGATCTGTCAATAAAACAGGATGCCACTGAAGACATTGACAACTGGGGCACACAAAAACATTTTGAAAATATTCCGGTATGGGATAGAGAATACATTATTGATAGCTATAAGCAATTACAAGAAATCAGACCTTATTATAAATTTCTGTCTGTTGATGAAGATCGTTATTTTGTTCTAGGTCATATACGACAAGTTAATTTTGCTGCAAGAGAAATCAACACTTCAAAATTACCTCCAGAAGCCCAAAACTGGGAAAATACCCACTTACGCTACACTCATGGTTATGGAGCAGTGATCACGCCAGCTGCGCAAGATGCTGGAAACCCTCTTATTTGGTATTTACGCGACTTAAACCTTTATTCAGATGTTGGTTTCAGTGTAAAAACACCTGATATTTATTATGGGGAAGGACAATACGATTACGCCATTGTTCCAAATAACCTCAGCGTCATAGGCCTTGAACATACTGATCTCAGTATTGAAAAAAACTATACGGGCAAAGGTGGAATACCCATGCCATCATTATTCAAAAAAGCGCTACTTGCCTTTTATTTAAAAGACGAAAAAATATTTTTTTCAACCAGCATAACCAATCAAAGCAAATTAAAAATTCGCAGGAACATCACTGAACGTGTTAACACACTAACACCTTTCTTACATCACGACAAAGCACCTTATTTAGTTATAACCAAAGACCGTTTTTACTGGATACTGGATGCCTATACTTTATCTAATCATTATCCGGTTTCTAAACCTGCTGCAGATGATTTTCTGGAAGGTCATCAAAATTTCAATTACATTCGTAATTCCGTTAAAGTTGTCGTTGATGCCTACGATGGCAATGTCGATTATTATATCTCAGATCCATCAGACCCTATTATTCGTGCTTACTCCAGCGCTTATCCAGGGTTATTCAAAGATCTAAACCAAATGCCGCTTGAACTACGCAAACATTTACGTTATCCGCGTGACCTGTATTCTATGCAGATGAAAATTTATGCAAAATACCATCAAAGTAACCCTGCGTTATTCTACGAACAAGCCGAAACCTGGGAGCAAGCCAAAGTCCATGGACAACCAGTATTGCCTTATTATCAAACAATGGATTTTGGCAACTGCAATGACATTGAAGAATTTGTAATGATTCACCCGATGACACCTTTTAATAGGGATAATCTTAGCATAATAGGCATAGCGGGAATTATGGACAAGGCCAGTTGTGGCCTTGATTACAAGCCCAACATTACTGTTTATAAATTTGGCAAAGATACTCAAGTAAATGGGCCTGCACAGGTTGAAGCATTGATTCAACAAGATCCTATAATTTCCGAACAATTTACTTTGTGGAATCAAACAGGCTCACAAGTCAAAATGGGGCGCATGATTATACTTCCAATCGGACATTCAATACTTTATGTACAGCCAGTCTACATGATGTCTAGCCAAGCCCCAAAAATACCTCAATTAGCACGAGTTATTGTATCTATTGGTAATGTAGTTGTTATGGATAAAACTTTATTGTCTGCGTTTAACCGTTTAAAACAAATTCATATTAAAAATGCCAATGATAATAGTTCGGCAATCACCCCCGAAACTCTGCTAAAGTCAGCAGCGAATTAAACTATAAAGGATGTGTATTAAAGCCAGCGGCAATTTACTGCTGGCTGGCTAATTAATTGCCACCTAATAAAGCACTTAAGATCCTCGCCATATCAACTTCATAATCCTTCTTCAACTTAGATAATTAGGTAGTCTTATAAATATTTCAGTTATTATTCCGACTTATAATCGTTGCGAGTTATTGAGGCGGGCATTATTATCGGTACTTTCTCAATCTTTATCGCCAATGGAAGTTATAGTAATTGATGATGGCTCGTCTGACGACACCGCACGTATGATTGAACAGGAATTTCCACAGATAAGTTATTATAAGCAATTAAATCAAGGTGTAAGTAGTGCTCGAAACTTTGGAATACAACATTCAACTGGAGATTGGCTAGCTTTTCTGGACTCCGATGACCAATGGTTGCCTGAAAAACTCAGTCAACAAACAATTGCTTTATCGCATAATCCAAACAGTAAAATATGTCATACAGAGGAAATTTGGGTACGTAATGGCCTTCGTGTTATTCCTGCCAAAAAATATGCTAAAAAGGGCGGATGGATATTCTCGGAGTGCTTATCATTATGCGCAATTTCTCCTTCTACCGTTATGATACATCGGTCCGTATTTCTTGATGTTGGATTGTTTGATACTCAATTCCCAGTCTGTGAAGACTATGACTTATGGCTTAGAATCTGTGCAAAATACCCTATTATTTTGATTGAAGAACCGCAAATAACGAAATACGGTGGTCACGCAGATCAACTGTCCCAAAAATTATGGGGCATGGACAGATTTAGAATAAAAGCTCTCCAAAAAATAATTGCGACAGGCCTGCTATCCAAAGAAAACCATCAAGACGCCATTAACATGTTATTAAAAAAAACAGCCATTTTTGTCAATGGCGCCTTAAAACGAGGCAAAATAGATGAAGCAAATTATTACCAACAACTCATTAAGGATTACTAAAGGTTTATCCACACGATGACTGCTTTACAATTTACCAACGTAAACTTGATACTTGAGAAACAATTAATTCCTCATAAAGAAAGTATCTCCACCGCCATAAGAAACATAGATGTTAAGGTTATCTCAGTAGAACCCAATACTTTTAAAGTTTGTTATGAATTGACGGGGGATCTTACACAATTACGCATTCCCTCACCACAACAACCCGCTAGTGTTGAGGGTCTATGGAAGCATACCTGCTTTGAAATGTTTATTGCTGTTGAGTCTGAAGATAACTACCATGAATTCAATTTTTCACCCTCCTGTCAGTGGGCGGCCTATGCTTTTAACAACTACCGTTTACGCAATGAATGGATATGCTGCCAAAGCCCTAGGATTTGTATTAATCAATCTAGCGGGCGCTTTCTACTGGAAGCGGAGATAACAACTACTGACTTATCAGTTAATATTGATAATAAATCGTTACAAATTAACCTAACAGCAGTCCTCGAAGAACAAGATGGCAGTCTTTCTTACTGGGCACTTCAACATTCAGATATATACCCAGATTTCCACAATCGCGCAGGATTCATTCCTTTAAACCATCAAAATTAATTAACAAAAAATGAAATTTGGTATTGATCGATTACTTGAAGATAAAATACTTCGTAAACCCCTTATAGGAAAGCGTCTGGCATTATTAGCGCATCCAGCCTCAGTTACCCAGGACTTGACACATACTCTTGATGCACTAGCGAGCATGCCAAATATCAAGCTTAGTGCTGCATTTGGTCCGCAGCATGGGCTCCGCGGAGATAAACAGGATAATATGATGGAATCTCCCAATTTTATCGATCCCGTACTGGGTATTCCTGTATTTAGCCTTTATGGTGATGTACGTCGACCAACTGCCGCGATGATGGATACATTCGATATATTAGTCATTGATTTGCAAGACCTTGGCTGTAGAATTTATACCTTTATTACCACGTTGCGTTATGTGCTGGAGGCTGCAGCAGCTCAGCAAAAATCGATATGGATCCTTGATCGTCCAAATCCTGCCGGACGTCCCATAGAAGGATTGATTCTTCAACGAGGCTGGGAAAGTTTTGTTGGCGCAGGTCCCATGCCTATGCGACATGGCTTGACAATGGCCGAGATGGCACACTGGTTTATTAAAACTCTTGCTTTAGATGTCGATTGTCAAGTTATCACTATGCAAGGCTGGCAACCTGAGTCTGCCCCAGGCTTTGGCTGGCCACTCAGTGAACGCTCATGGATTAACCCTAGTCCAAATGCACCGAACCTATTCATGACTCGCTGCTATGCCGGAACCGTAATGCTTGAAGGTACAAATCTTTCCGAAGGTCGTGGCACAACACGTCCATTAGAACTATTTGGCGCGCCAGATATAGACGCTAAAGCACTAATCAAAACCATGTATAGCATTGCACCTCAATGGCTTGATGGTTGTCGTTTGCGTGAATGCTGGTTTGAACCAACTTTTCACAAATATGCGGGCCAACTTTGTTCCGGTGTACAAATCCATACAGATGATCCCACCTATAATCATGAAACTTTCCGGCCATGGCGTCTACAAGCATTGGCATTCAAAGCACTACGTACTGAATTTCCCGACTACCCGTTATGGCGAAATTTTCCTTACGAATATGAGGTCGATCGTCTTGCTATTGACGTCATCAATGGTTCATCTCTTTTGCGGGAATGGGTGGATGATGCTCAAGCTCTCCCGGAAGATCTTGAGAGCATTACACATAGTGATGAGAAAAGCTGGGAAGAAGAACGTTTGGCATTCTTGTTGTACTGAAATTAGGCCTGTATAAATCCAAATTAAATCATTACTGAAAAGCAACTACGCAGTAAAATAACACTAACTCTTTTAATTTTTAATTTTCTTGTTAAAATGAAACCGCTCATGTCTGAAATGCAGGTTGATACATCCATAGAATGCCTAAGTAATTTAATTGGCATACGAATGTATGGACAGGCTGACTACATGAAAGCCCTGGCTCAGTTTAGCAAGAGGTAATCATGTATTGGTATATA
>CAJAHC010000013.1 GCA_903939355.1 uncultured Methylococcaceae bacterium
CTGTGAGGAATGGGCCTTATTTCGTGGTGAGTGTCCTAAAGGTGGTGTAAAGACAATAGGTTTAGATAGTGTTGATCAAAAATATTGTGCTTGGTCGGGGGGGCAAACATTAGCAGTCGCTAACGCTTTTTGTACGTTTAAGAATGGTAAAAAGTGTCTTACAGAAATTTTTTACAACGGTAAGTGTTCCCCCGAACCATAAATGACAAATCTATCATTAAATATTGATTATTTGCAGATCGGTAGGTCGTTGAGGGTTTTGGACGAGTTGGGTTATTTGAGCCGCAACATCAGACACTTTGATTCGATCAAGACAATCCCAATAAGCACAAGCTGTACTTATACATTTTTCGCAGGTTGGAACGTCAGGAAGTAAAAGTACACCGAGTCCTAAAGGTTGCCATCGTATAGGCAGTGAACTTCGTCTTGGATCAAAGATACTGACGGTAAACGTACCTAGTGCAGCGGCCAAGTGAGCTGGGCCGGTTGAACCGGAAACCACAACTTGGCCGGTTGCAATAACAGCCATTAACTCTCTAATCGAGAGTTTCCCCATTAAGTTCTTAATATCGGAAGAATTTGCCTTATCAATTATGGTCTCTTGTGCAAAATCAATGCGTTCTTGTTCACTACCTGTAAATATTACGCTGTAGCCTTTATCAACCAAATCCAAGGCCAGGTTTAAATAATGGACGGGCTGCCAATGCCGAGTAGAAATGCCGCCTGGATGGATGATGATGCGTGGTTTGTGTGTTGCCTGCCAATAGTTTTGACCTGCAATAAGTTCGTTTGCAGTTATCACTAGTTGCGGAAGTACAAAATGGGTGGGTGTAATGCCAAGGCCTTTCAATAAGCTTAAATTATATTCAGCCTCGTGCTTGCTACAATCACTTCGATGCTCGTAGATACGTCGATTGACTAGTAAACTTCTTAAGCGGTAGCCCGTAGCAATTCGAATAGGCGTTCTCGCAAGAAAAGCCGGCCACATAAGTTCTTTAAAGGGCTTAAGAAAAATAGTGGCATCTATATCTTTAGAGAAAGCTTCTATACGTTCTTTTAACGGTGTAGCAAGATTTATCGTTTTAATGAAGTCAACATCGGGATGGTTTTCTAAAACCGGCGCTGCGACAGGATTGACTAAAAATCCAATCTGAGCGTCAGGTATCTGCTGACGAATCTGAGTGGCTAAAGGTAGCGAAACGACTAAGTCACCAATTCCATCAGGGCGAACGATGAGTATCTTCATAAAAACATTGAATGGGTTAATAAGCGTTTTTAGAAAATCAAATCGCTTTTTTGATGCGTTCTAAAGCATTTTGTAAATTAACCATGCTGGTGGCTATAGAAATTCTGATATGACCTTCCGAACCAAATGCAGAGCCCGGTACTAAGGCGACTCCGGCTTTTTCAATTAAATAGTCCGAAAATTCTAAATCATTGTTTATGCCATCTAAGCGGGAAATCAGTTTTTCAATATTGGGAAATACGTAAAAAGTACCGTCAGTTTCCAGGCATTCAACCCCGTCAATACTGTTCAGTTCAGCAACGACATAATCATGACGCTTTTTAAACTCTACACACATATTGCTAATAAAACTTTGGTCACCAGTCAAGGCAGCTTCGGCAGCGTACTGAGAAATAGACGTAGGGTTGGAAGTGCTTTGTGACTGAATAGTACACATGGCTTCGATTAAATCAGCAGGTCCTGCGGCATAACCAATACGCCAGCCGGTCATGGAATAGGCTTTTGATACGCCATTCATCACTACGGTACGATCATAAAATTCGGGATGGGCGTTTAAAATATTAACAAACGAACCTTGATTCCAAAGAATATGTTCATACATATCATCGGTAGCGATAATAATGTGGGGGAAATCGGCCAGTACATCACCCAAGGCTTTTAATTCTTCCAGAGTATAAGCAACACCTGATGGATTTGACGGGCTGTTGATAAAAATTAAACGGGTTTTATCAGTAATGGCAGCGCGTAATTGTTCAGGTGAAATTTTGAAATGTTGTGCTTGTGTGGTTTCAATAATAACTGGCACACCATCTGCCAATAGCACCATATCTGGATAGGAAACCCAAAATGGCGCAGGAATAATGACTTCATCGCCCGGGTTAATCATAGCTTGAGTCAGGTTATATGAGCTTTGTTTGCCACCACAGGAAACCAAAATTTGTTTGGGCTGATAATCAAGGTTATTGTCGTTTTTAAACTTGGCGATAATCGCTTTTTTTATACTCGCAGTACCATCAACAGCCGTGTATTTGGTAAAACCACTATCCATTGCCTTAACAGCAGCGGCTTTAATATGATCTGGAGTGTCAAAGTCTGGTTCACCGGCGCCAAGGCCGATAATGTCTTTGCCTGCGGCACGCATTTGAGCAGCTCTGGCAGTAATTGCTAAGGTAGGCGAGGGTTTAACTGCTTGGACTCTGTTAGAAAGTGTGATGCTCATGTTTCACCGTGTAAAATGAATGTCGTAAATGATTGTGATTATACGCTATGTATAATGCCTTGCTAATGATCCAATGTTAAAAAGTTTGTTTATTGAGATATTAAGTGAAAAAAAAATTTATACTTCATAGTGACTTCAATCCCGCTGGTGATCAACCAACAGCTATAAGGGCTCTAATTGAAGGTTTAAGTGATGGCGAGGTCCATCAAACCTTATTAGGCGTAACAGGTTCTGGAAAAACTTTTACTATAGCAAACGTTATTAATGAAGTGCAGCGACCGGCAATGATTATGGCGCCCAATAAAACGCTGGCTGCGCAGCTTTATGGCGAGATGAAGGAGTTTTTCCCGGAGAACTGTGTCGAGTACTTTGTGTCCTATTATGATTACTATCAGCCGGAAGCCTATGTGCCGGCTTCTGATACATTTATTGATAAAGATGCGGCCATCAATGAACATATTGAACAAATGCGTTTGTCAGCCACCAAGGCATTAATAGAAAGAGGTGACACGATTATCGTTGCAACCGTTTCTGCAATATATGGACTAGGTGAGCCTGAATCATACTTCAAAATGGTGTTACATTTGGTCAAGGGCGACCTTATTAAGCAGCGTGATATTCTGCGGCGTTTGGCAGAAATGCAATATACCCGAAATGATATTGAATTAAGACGAGCAACCTATCGTGTGCGTGGTGAAGTGATTGATATTTTTCCGGCCGAATCGGATAGTGAAGCCTTACGCGTCGAATTATTTGATGATGAACTCGAACGCTTGTCTTTGTTTGATCGGTTAACTGGTGAGA
>CAJAHC010000014.1 GCA_903939355.1 uncultured Methylococcaceae bacterium
GCAACCTGATCTGGTTCCTCAGAATCACCAAAAAAGACATTCCATTTAATTGTACTTGTTGCGGTACCTTCCCACGCCAAACTAATTGTAATAGGTGTTCCAACGAAGGGGATAATAGTAGCATCTACTGGAACAGGATTAGCCGGCACTGCTGCAATTAATACAGTTGGCGCTGTTGCGGTCTCATCTTTAGTACAGCTTTGCATTACAAATAAGCCGGATAAGACGAGCAACATAACTAAAATTATACTTTTTCTTTTCATAATTAACTTTTCTTTATTGATAAATAATTATCAAATGAATTATATCCTGGTTAGTTTTTCATACATAATACGATTACCAGCCGAGCTGACGTAATAAGCATTCAGTATAAAAGTCTTTGTAACAGGATTATAATAATTAATCTCATTATTGTTTGCAGGAGCCGCCGGAGGTGTAGCAGCGTCACCGGCCCATGTAGTAAACATACCTTCGCCACCAGCCAATGGAGCACCTGTAGCAGGATCAATTACTCTAAGCAATACTTTATAGCAGTTTACGCCACCAACAACAATAATATTAGATGTAACCTCAATCGTGATATCATAAGGATAGTTTCCAAATCCTGATTTCTTAATTGTTTTACAATCAATTGTTGAAGCAGTTTCAACAGCAACAATCGGTTCTGTAGGGTTGCCCGGACGAATACGATAACCAACACAATTATAATCGCCAGAGTAAGGATTTGAAATTGGCAAAGACAACAGGTAGGTCTTCATATTTGCAGCAACAGGAACATTATTGCTTACGGTTTCGATAGATACGGCAGCAATAAAATTATCGCACGCATTGAGTGTTTCAGCACCCCATACCTTACATTGAACCATAGCAGTTCTGGTACCTTTAGCTATGGTAACTGTAGGTGTCAGGATCTGAATATTAGGATAAGGCAGATAACTTTTACTTTTAAGAGTATTATAAGCTGTAACTGCAGCCGGATCGATCTTCAAAGTAACAGTTATGTCCTCTGTAGGAAGCGCATCGGTTGCAATATTTACCATAAACTCATAGTTAACATCACCTGCAACAGGCTGTAAAGCCATAGCCTGTAAGGTAGGGACAAGGACAGTAGCATACATTTTTCCTGCTACGCCTTCTTTCCAATAGTCAGCATCATCCTTTAGGCAAGAATTCATTATAAATAATCCTGCAAGGAGAGTTGAAATTACAATTATTTTATTTTTCATATTATTTCACGTTTAAATTTTAATATTTAAAATTAACGGCTCTGCCAGAAAATCTTGGAAGTAAACGCATCAATCGTTCCGACAGCTAAAACACTTTCATTGTTTACGTCAATCTCATTTTGCGGATAAAGTAAACGAACCGGAGGGGTATCAGATACTCTGGCTGGATCAACACTAAAATGCAGGAATGAAGGGAAACCCGTTCTTCTGTAATCAGTCCAAATCTCAACAGGAGCCACACCATTTAAAGCGGCCCATTTCTGAGTGAGTATAACCTGCAGCTGATTAGCACCGGCATTGTCATAGTTTACAGTTGCAAGACCCTGAGCAAGGAAGTTTGTTGCAGCAACAGTTGTTAAACCTTTATAGATAAATGACCGGGTTACGGCACTTTCATAAAGTGCTTTTGCATCACCTGTAATAAGAGCCCTTTTTGCAGCTTCAGCCTGAATGAACAGACTTTCGAAATCGGTTAATAAAGGAGCTGATTTTGTAGGAGTTCCAATCATAGTACCCGCATCACCAGCAATATAACCAAGTTTTGAAGTTAAAGCAGCCGCAACCAAATCAGCAGGAAGTTTACCAAAAACGTTACCTGCATAAGAAGTACCACTATAAGGAAGATAGAATTTCCCTAAACGGGGATCGTTGGTTGAAGCATAGTAGTCAACACCATCTTTACCTGCAAAATAGTAGGTTATACCATCAGACTGTGATGTAGCGGCAGCATTGTAAAATGTTCCATAGAATGGATTCATTTTACCTGCAGATACAAGATACCCGGGGTTTACCAGACCACCTTCACCAGCTCCGATATAACCTATGGAGGCAGTTGCAGCGATTGCAGTTGTAATATATGATGTTCTTCCCGACATATCAGCCTGATGAACAAGTATTCTTAGTTTTAGTGTATTTGCGAATTTCAGCCAGAGATCCATATCACCTTTATACATAATATCACTTGATGCCGGAATTGCATTGGCGTCCGCTGCAGCACCCTGGATAAGGCTCATAGCTTCATCAAGTTTAACAACGAGATCTTCATAAATAGTCTGTTGTGCATCATATTTAGGTTTCAGGTTCCCTGTTGAAGTCTGGAAAGCTTCAGTATAAGGAACATCTCCCCAGCAATCAACCAAATTCTGAAAGATATAAGCTTTCATGATTTTTGCAATTGCAGCATAATAAACATTCTTAGGATCGGTTGAGGATTTTTCAATAGCGTCCAGGTTATTTGCTGTAGTATATGACTCAA
>CAJAHC010000015.1 GCA_903939355.1 uncultured Methylococcaceae bacterium
AAAGGCTCGAGACTTTTGGGAGTTTTCATAATCGCCTTTTATCTGTTCCGCAAAAAAAGTATATTTGAATCATTTTTATTGAGTATCGTCGTCATTTACATATATCATTGCTTTTAATAAAAAGGTAAATTATGACTTGGTTTTTACCAAACCATTTAACATTCTTAACACACCCAAACCAACAGCTCTACCAGTAGCAAAACAACCGGTTAAAAGGTAGCCGCCTGTAGGTGCCTCCCAATCTAACATTTCACCAGCACAAAAAACCCCTGGCAAAGATTTTATCATTAAATGTTCGTCGAGCTCTTCAAAGACAACACCCCCAGCACTGCTAATAGCCTCGTCAATGGGTCTTATACCTATTAATTGAATGGGTAAGCGCTTAATAGCTGAAGACAGTGTAATGGGATCATTAAATTCAATTGGTGTGGGTAACTCTCTAAGTAACCCAGCTTTTAGTCCACTAATTCCAAATCTTTTGCGAAGCATACTCGCCATTGATTGCTTGCCCTTATCTTGTTTTATTTTGCATAGAATTGACGATAGTTCAGTATCAGGAAGCAAATCACAATACATAATAGCGAAACCTGATAAAAGTATTTCATCACGTAGAGAAGCAGACAGCGTATAAATAAGCCCTCCTTCAATGCCATGATCCGTTATAACAAACTCACCTTGTAACCTGATAGGAATGCCTGAAGAATCAGAAAAACAAACACTGATTGATTTTAAGGGGTGTCCAGAAAATCGACATGTAAAATAATCACTCCAATTTACATCAAAGCCACAATTAGAGGGAAGTAAAGGATTAACTAGGACCCCTCTTTCCCTAAGCAAAGGAACCCAAGAACCCGTGGAGCCCAAGCGAGCCCAACTCCCGCCACCAAGTGCCAACACAACTGCATCAGCTTTAATTTTACACAGGCCTTGAGGCCCAGAAAAAACAATTAATGTATTATCACTATTGTACCATCCTAGCCATTGATGTCTTACATGTATAGTAACACCTGCCCCTCGCAATCTGTGTAACCATGCACGTAGCAATGGAGCGGCCTTCATGTCTGTAGGAAATATACGACCAGAAGATCCGATGAATGTTGATATGCCGAGGTTATGAGCCCATTGCTGAATTAAATGAGGGGTAAACTGTTGTAGTAAGGGTTTAAGATAACCAGAACTTTGGCCATAACGCATCAAAAATGTATCAAAGCTCTCACTATGAGAAATATTAAGCCCACCTTTACCGGCCATTAAAAACTTACGACCAACAGAAGGCATCCCATCATAAAGATCAACCCTAATACCTGCACTAATTAAAACCTCAGCGGCCATTAAACCGGCTGGTCCACCTCCAATGATAGCAACAGTTTGTAGTGGCTCAGTTTCAAATAAATTTGTTATAGCGTTAAAGATTTTCTTACTCCTTAAAGTAAAAAGACTAAGTTAATGGAACAGACTACAAATGAAAATGAAGGCCATTATACAATACCGTCTTTTATGTGATAAGTTACTATACAAAGAATAATTTGCTTCAAGAAATAACTAATAAAAATGTCTTCTAAAAATACATTATTAACCCATAATATTTTCGACAATATTCCTGAGAAATTCACGGAGGAAATAATAGAGAACATATTTATAAAACAAAACC
>CAJAHC010000016.1 GCA_903939355.1 uncultured Methylococcaceae bacterium
GGTTGTTTTTGCTGAATTGACGCGGTAGCATTTTTTGCCACAGTGCTGAGTATTTGTGGTTTAACTGCCAAGACAACAACATCGACAGCATTTATAATGTCATCATTATTGGTCGAGGTATTAACATTAAGATTTTCTGCTAGTACTTTTAGTGCATCTTGATTTACATCAGATACCCAGAGATCCTGAGGCGAATGACCACTGGCGATCAAACCACTTATCAGGCTGGATGCCATATTACCGCCGCCGATAAAACCAATTTTTTGTGTATTCATGTTGTTAATAAGTTGGTGAGGTTAAAGTTATTTTAACCCATATGGGGGCAGAGCAAACAATCACAATACTTTTCCTATAAAATAAGCCGTCATAAGCCTATTTTTTCTTGATTAAATGATATGCAACAGTAATGATTGAAACTATTTATATAGAAGAAAATATTGTACAGCATCCACGTGTTATTGAGATTATGACGCGTTTTCCACAAGCTAGAAAAATAATTTGTGGGCGTTATGGCGAAGTATTTAATCCTAAATCACAAAACTTTAGATTGCAAAAACAAAAGCCAGCTTTAATTCTAGCCGAAAAATATAAAAACTTTACTATGCCTGTGCCTTCAGGGTATGGAATTGGGGCAAGCAGAAATTTTTATTTTTCGCATATGCTTAATTGTTTATATGATTGTCGCTACTGTTTTTTACAGGGCATGTATCAATCGGCTAATTATGTGTTGTTTATTAATTATGAAGATTTTCAGGATGAAATCAAACAGCGTTGTGCTGAAACGCCTACAGAACCAGTACATTTTTTTTCCGGCTATGATTGTGACAGCTTGGCTTTGGAGCCGGTAACCGGTTTTGCGGAACAGTTTTTATCAATTTTTGAAACAATCCCCAATGCGTGGCTGGAGTTAAGAACTAAAAGCACTCAGGTAAGAAGTTTGTTAAACCGAGAAGCCTTTCCCCGATGCATTGTTGCATTTAGCCTTAATCCGGATGAAATAGCGACTAAAGTGGAGGCCAAAGCACCCTCATTAGAGCGTCGTCTTGATGCGTTGCTTAAATTACAAACACATGGCTGGCAGATAGGCCTTCGATTTGATCCGATGATCTATCAACTTGGTTATCAGCAGCAGTACCAACATTTATTTGAGCAGGTATTTTCGGTCATTAAACTTGAGAGCTTGCATTCAGTAAGTCTTGGTGCTTTTAGGTTACCTGAAAAATATTTTAAAAAAGTGCATAAGCTTTTCCCTGATGAAAAATTGTTTGTAAGTCCGCTAGAAAATAATCAAGGAATGATTTCTTACAAAGAGGCCTTAGAGCAAGAAATGACAAATTTTTGTACTGAACAATTATTGCGTTATATACCGAAAGAGCTATTTTTCCCATGTTAACTGTAAAACGTAATGTATTGGTCACCGGTGCCAGTTCTGGCATCGGAAGAGCAGTTGCTGAGCATTTATTAAAGCACGGGCACACTGTTATTGGCATATCTCGTGATTGCACAAAGTTTACCCAGCCAATGCCGGGCTTTAGTGCTGTGCAGATGGATTTAAGTCAATTACACGAATTGCCTAAAAAACTGCACGAGTTACAGCAGAACTTTCCTGATATTAATGCCGTGGTTTTTTGCGCAGGGGTGGGACAGTTTGGTTCAATAGAAGAGTTTTCTTATTTACATATAGAAGCCTTATTGAATCTGAACTTCACAAGTCAGGTCTTTTTAACCAAGGCGTTGTTGCCGCATTTAAAAAACAAAGTTAGCAGTGATTTGATTTTCATTGGTTCTGAGGCCGCTTTAAAAGGCAGTCGAAAAGGTGCTATATATTGTGCCAGTAAGTTTGCACTGCGTGGGTTTACGCAGGCCTTGCGGGAAGACTGTGGGAAAAGTAATGTGCGTGTATGTTTGATTAATCCGGGTATGGTGAAAACACCATTTTTTGAGACATTGACCTTTGAGCCCGGCGATCACGAAAGTAATAGCCTTTGTCCGGAAGATGTTGCCCAAGCGGTTACCTTTGTATTGAGCGCAAGAGCAGAGATTGTGATTGATGAGATTAACTTGAGCCCTTTGAATAAAGTTGTAAAATTTAAAAAGTAATAAGTAAAATGATGGGCATGGCAGTAGTCGTTGATAAGTGAAGGCGCGGTTAAAATGAGAGCAATAGCGGGAAAGAAATTATTTTTACTGGTATTTTTAGTGATGATCGGTTGCGCCTCTATTGTTTATAAGGTTATCGATTTTGACCGACTATATGGTCCCTCCGCACCCAAACAACGCGTGTTAACGCCAGAGGGGCTTTTACTGAGTAAGCAGCAGCATAAAGTCTCTTATTATAAAGATGTAAAGCCCATACTGGATTCGCGATGTGTGACGTGTCATGGCTGTTACGATGCGCCCTGTCAATTAAAATTAGGTTCGATTGAGGGAGTTGACCGAGGTGCAAGTAAAGAAATCGTTTATGATTCAAGCCGATTAAAGGCGGCTGATCCCAGTCGATTGTTTGTTGATGCTTCTATGACTGAAGATTGGAGAAAAAAAGGTTTTTATCCCATTTTAAATGAGCGCATTGATACCAACGTTGCCAATCTTGATAATTCAATTGTCGCTAAATTATTAAGTCTGAAACACCTTAATCCTCAACCGACATCGGGTAAGTTGGGAGAAGAGTATGCATTGGATATCAATCGTACCTTACAGTGCCCAACGTTACAAGAAGTGCCTGCCTATCAACATGATCATCCTCAATGGGGCATGCCTTACGCGATGCCTGGATTGTCTCAACAAGAGGAGCATACTTTAACTCAATGGTTACAGGAGGGTAGTAAAGTAGAACCATTGCCACCTCTGTCATTGGAGTCAGTGAAAGCTGTTGGCCAATGGGAGAATTATTTTAATGGCTCTTCTCTTAAACAAAAGCTGGTATTTAGATATATTTATGAGCATTTGTTTATAGGCCATATACATTTTAAGGGTCATCCTGAAAATGAGTTTTTTCAGTGGGTACGCTCTAAAACGGGGCCGGGCCAGCCAATAAAAGAAATAAATACGGTGCGACCTTATGATGATCCAGGTATAGGTCGTTTTTATTATCGACTACGAC
>CAJAHC010000017.1 GCA_903939355.1 uncultured Methylococcaceae bacterium
ATGTAGCCTCGTAAACTTAATATGGTTGCCGACCTCGTGTCTGTATAGTGAAGGCCGTAGTATCGGTATGTTGATAATGGAAGCCATACCAGTGAACCATCGGGGTAGCAGGGTCGGCATGTATCGGAAGTTAAATTGTCCAGTGCTGGAGATCCATAACGGTGGCGGGGAGGCCGCCGACTGCTGCGTATAAGGTAACGAAAAAATGTTCCCGCACTATCACATTAAACAAGGCTATATTGATTACCCTTTGCTTCGCCAGCCTAAGCCGATATTTGTCTAAGAGGAATGATCTCAGCGCCTTTTTTTAAACTATCCAGATAATCTGCCCAGGCTTGCATCATGCGCCGTCTTTCATCCAGATATTGAGCGCGGTTATAAGCAGCACGAACTTTATCACGTGGTGCGTGGGCGAGTTGCCTTTCTATTGCGTCTGGACTCCAGCCTTGTTCATTTAGTAGCGTCGATGCAGTAGTTCTAAATCCATGCGCCGTCATTACATATGAATCATAACCTAGTGATTTAAGTGCTGCGATTATTGTTCCGTCAGACATAGGACGGCCATTACCTCGGATGGAAGGGAATACATATTGGCCACTTCCAGTTAATGGCTGTATTGCTTCTAAGATACCCAATGCTTGTGTTGAGAGGGGGACAATATGGTGAAAATCAGTTTTGGAAACCAAAGGTCGCCACTCCTGTGTCTCTAAATCGATATCATCCCAAAGCATTTGCCGAATTTCACCGGGCCTTTGAAATAACATCGGTGACAACCTGAAAGCAGATTGAACAACAAAGGTGCCTTGATAATTGGATATATCCCGCAAAAGTTGTGCGACTTGTTTAGGGTCAATAAGCGCAGCTCTATGCTTGACTTTTTGCGCAGGTATCTGTTTTGCTACTGGTTGTGCCGGATCGTAATCGGTGTAATTGTGAACAATCCCATAAGCAAATATCGAACTGATTTCTCCATGTAGTCGGTGTGCCGTTTCAAGTTGTAATTTGTCAATTATCGGTTTTAGGACTGCCAGCACCTCCGAGGATTTTATTTCATTGATAGGTTTATTGCCCAAAATTGGAAAGGCATAGCGTTCGATCCGACTTTTTTTCCTTTTATTTGTATTCGCCTTTGTTAGATGCGAAACGGAATTTAACCATTGATGACTAACGTCGGCAAAACTGCCTAAAATCGGTAAGCCGTCATTTATTCGATTTTCATTTAACTTGGCATTCAGCTTGACTGACTTAACTTGCTTTCTAAGTTGGCTAGGGTTGATATTATTTGCGATTTGCATACGGGCTTCTTCGGCTTTGCGCCTCGCATGTTCTAAACTGGTATCTGGATAGGCGCCAAAAGCGATTTTTTCCCTTTTTCCTTCAAATTGATAGACGAATCGCCATAATTTAGAACCGCTAGCACCGACAAAAAGAAATAATCCGCCGCCATCGTTGATTGAAAAATCTTTTTCTTTGGCTTTTGCTGCCCTGTAAACAGTTTCTTTATTGATATTAACGGCCATTTTTTACCCCTATTTGTTACCTTTATTTTAGATATTATAGGCAAGGTAACAAAAAAGGTAACAAATATTGTCGGATAATGCTGTCCTAGATAAGATTTCACCGGACAATAAAAAACCCGCCAAGCCTTTCGACTTGCGGGTTTGTGGTTCTCTTTGCACAACTCGGAACCCATGTTTGGTACCGAGGGCCGGAATCGAACCGGCACGAAGTCACCCTCACCGGATTTTGAATCCGGCGCGTCTACCAGTTCCGCCACCCCGGCAAAGAAACCACATTATAAGAAAAGTGGTAACTAAAAGCCAGTTAATTTTTAAAGGTGTGTTAACTGTCGTAAACTGATAATATCGCTAGTTATGAAAAAAAGTGATTTTAAATACCTGTTGCCGGAAGCATTAATTGCTCAAAAACCTTTGGCTGAACGTGATGGAAGTCGTCTATTGTGTATGGATAGAAATACAAGTGTAATTATCGATAGGCAATTTTCTGATTTTATTGATTTAATCAATGAGCGTGACGTCCTAGTTTTTAATGATACAAAGGTGATTCCTGCTCGTTTGTTTGGTAATAAACAAAGTGGAGGGAAAGTAGAGATTCTGATTGAACGCATCCTTGATGATTATCATGCTATTGCTCATGTTAAAGCCAGTAAATCACCAAAACCGGGTACTTTGATTAAATTGGATAAAGGCTTTCAGTGTTTAGTTCAGGGTAGGGTAGATGATTTATTTCTATTGGAATTTGACGATTTTAAAGTTTTAGAACTACTGGAACAGATTGGCCATATTCCTTTGCCACCGTATATTACTCGTGCTGACGATGAGTCTGATTTAACACGATATCAAACTGTGTTTGCCAAAGAAGCAGGTGCAGTTGCTGCACCCACAGCCGGCTTGCATTTTGATCTGGCGATGATGAATAAAATCAAAGCTAAAGGTGCGCAAATAGTCTTTGTGACTTTACATGTGGGTAGCGGTACATTTCAGCCGATGCGAGTAGAGGACTTATCTGAGCATATTATGCACAAAGAGTTTTTTGCAGTTAATCAAGAAACTGTTGACGCAGTAAAACTTGCGCGAGCAAGAGGTGGAAGAGTTGTCGCTATTGGTACTACTTCAGTCAGAGCATTGGAATCGGCTTCTAAAAGTGGTGTGCTTGTGGCTGGATTTGGTGACACTGATTTGTTTATTACCCCTGGCTATCAATTCAATTCGGTTGATGCTATTTTAACTAATTTCCATCTCCCAGAGTCCACTTTATTGATGTTGGTCTCCGCTTTTGCAGGGTATCAGTCAATTATGGCTGCTTATAATCATGCAATTGATCATTCTTACCGATTTTTTAGCTATGGCGATGCAATGTTTTTAAGCTGAGGTAATTTCAATGATCTCTTTAGTGAATATATGAAATATTAACAAACGTCTGATAAACCTGTAATTCAATATGTTAACCAATCTTTACAACTTATTCATCGCTACTATCTAATGGCTAATACCCTAATATTTTCACCTAAGATCCCCCATGCAAAAGATCAAGTAGTCAATTGGACTGGTTTCACCGGTTGCGCAGATTCATTAGCCTTGGCTTCTGCCATAAAAAATGAAAATCGTTTTTTTGTTGTTGTTACTTCAGATAACCAAACAGCTTTAAGACTTGAGCATGAGTTAGCTTTTTTTTTACAGAACACTCATCCAATTATGCACTTTCCCGATTGGGAAACATTACCTTATGATGTTTTTTCACCGTTACCGGATATTATTTCAGAACGTTTAAAAACACTGGCTTTACTGCAACAGGTTAAACGTGGGGCTTTGATTGTTTCGGTAACCACATTAATGCATTTATTGGCACCAAGAGAGCATGTGTTAGCCAATAGTTTTGCCATAAATGTCGGTGATGATTTTAATTTGGAACTAAATAGAATCAAGCTGGAAAGCGTTGGATATCAATGTGTTTCGCAAGTTTATCAACATGCTGAGTATGCAGTTAGAGGCGCTATTGTTGATTTGTTTCCTATGGGTAGCAAAGTTCCATTTAGAATAGAATTGTTTGATGAAGAAATTGAATCTATTCGTACCTTCGATCCTGAAACGCAAAGATCACTGGAGAAAATTACACAGATTCAGTTATTTCCTGCTCGAGAATTTCCGTTTACTGATGAATCCATTAAGCTTTTTCGGCAGGCTTTTAGAGCTACATTTCCGGAAATATCACCTAAAAATACGCTGTATGTAGATGTTAGTAAAGGAGTTACGCCGAATGGCATAGAATACTATTTGCCTCTTTTTGTAGAAAAGACGGCTACCTTGTTTGATTATTTGCCTTCATCAGCAGTTTTAGTTTTGCCAGAGTCATTAAGGACTACCGCCCAGGTTTTTTATTCAGAAGCTGAAGAACGTTATCAACAACGAAAATATGATATTGACAGACCCTTATTAAAGCCGGAAAAGTTATTTTTATCAGCTAAGTGTTTGCTTGATAAGATTGCAAGCTTCGCGAGTGTCACTATTAATAATGAAGAAGCAGTTGAAAGTGTAGTATTTACTTGTAATCAGTTGCCTGTAATTGTACTGGATAATAAATTAAGTGAACCCGCACAAGCATTACAAAAGTTCATAAGTACATTTAAAGGAAAAATTTTATTTGTTGCAGAATCAGCAGGCCGCAGAGAGGCGCTAATTGATAAGTTAAGATCATTTAAAATATCAGTTAAACATGTGGACGGCTGGCAGGAATTTTTAAACTCTGAAGTGTCTCCCTGTGTGTTGGTAGCACCTATGGAATATGGCTTGTATCTGGATAATCCTGCCATTGCTATTATTACTGAAAACCAACTATCTGGCGAAAAAGTATTGCAACGTCGCAGAAGGAAAAAATCTGCTGCGCGTGAGTTGGAAAATATTGTCAATAACCTTAATGAATTAACCATTGGTTCACCCGTTGTCCATCGGGATCATGGTGTCGGTCGTTATTTAGGATTACAAACCCTTGAGATTGGTGGCATTACTTCAGAATTTTTGATGTTGGAATATGCCAATAATGACAAGCTTTATGTGCCGGTCTCAACTTTATATGTAATTGGTCGTTATACGGGGATGAGTCCTGAGAATGCGCCCTTACATAAGTTGGGTGGTGACCAATGGACTAAGCTTAAGCAAAAAGCAATTGCACGTATTCGAGATGTTGCCGCTGAATTATTAGAAATACATGCTAAACGGGCTATAAAGAAAGGCCATGCGTTTGTTATTGATGACTCAGATTATCAGATTTTCGCTGATGCTTTTCCCTTTGAAGAAACGCCTGATCAACAATCAGCTATTGAGGCCATACTCGAAGATATGGCTAGTCCACAACCTATGGATCGTGTTATTTGTGGGGATGTAGGTTTTGGTAAAACAGAAGTGTCCATGCGAGCTGCTTTTATTGCTGCTCAAAGCGGTAAGCAAGTGGCGGTTTTAGTGCCAACCACTTTACTGGCTCAACAACATTATCAAAATTTTAGAGATCGGTTTGCTGATTGGCCTTTCCGAGTTGAAGTTATGTCTCGTTTTGTTACACCCAAGCAGCTAAAACTAATTGCCGATGATTTAGCTGAGGGTAAAGTTGATATTGTTATTGGCACTCATACCCTGTTGTCCAAAGAGTTAAAATTCAAAGAATTAGGATTAGTTGTCATAGATGAAGAACATCGCTTCGGGGTTCGACAAAAAGAGCATTTCAAAAAAATGCGAAGTGAGCTGGATTTTTTAACGTTAACGGCAACGCCGATTCCAAGAACCTTAAACATGGCTATGGCCGGTTTGCGAGATATTTCAATTATCGCCAGTCCACCTCCTAACCGTCATGCAATCAAAACTTTTATTACTGAATGGATAGATTCGCAAGTTAGGGAAGCCTGTTTACGTGAGATTAAGCGTGGTGGTCAGGTGTTTTTTCTGCATAATGAAGTTAAAAGCATGGAAAAAATGGCCCGAGAACTGGCTGAGTTAATTCCTGAAGCACGTATTGAAATAGCCCATGGACAATTACCCGAGCGCGAATTGGAACGCATTATGCTGGATTTTTATCATCAGCGATTTAATTTGTTGTTATGTTCTACCATCATCGAAAGTGGTATAGATATCCCGACTGCCAATACCATTATCATTGATCGAGCTGATAAGTTAGGTTTGGCGCAATTGCATCAATTACGTGGTCGAGTGGGTCGTTCTCATCACCGCGCTTATGCCTATTTTATAGTACCACCCAAATCGTTAATGAGTAAGGACGCCATGAAGCGTTTGCAAGCTGTTGAAGCTTCAGGTGATTTAGGTGCAGGCTTTATGCTTTCATCACATGATCTGGAAATTCGTGGTGCAGGGGAGTTACTGGGTGATGATCAAAGTGGACAAATTCAGGAAATTGGCTTTACCTTGTATACTGAATTGTTAGATCGCGCAGTTAACTCATTAAAGTCAGGTAAGCAGCCTGAACTTGATACGCCAATGGATAGAGGTGCAGAAGTTGATCTGCAAGCTGCAGCACTTATTCCTGAGGATTACTTACCTGATATCCATGGCAGATTAGTATTGTATAAGCGGATTTCAAGTACGGATACTCAAGCTGAATTACATGATTTACAGGTGGAAATGATTGATCGGTTCGGGTTATTACCTGAGCCGGTTAAAACACTGTTCAGTGTGACTGCATTAAAGCAAAAAGCAGAAAAATTAGGAATTAAGAAAATTGAGGCCAATTCAGGAGGAGGGCGAATTATCTTTAGCTCAGAACCAAAAATTAATGCCGAGCAATTGATTAACTTAATTCAAACCCAGGCACAATGTTATAAATTTGATGGTTCAGATAAGTTACGATTCATCAAACCCTTTGACACGACCGAGCAAAAAATTGATTTTGTCGTCAGCTTATTGGACAAATTGAGCATTGAGAGTGAATAGCAAAATATATGCTTGATTAATGTGTGACGACCTTAGAATAAAGTATCAAAATAAGTACACCAGAAATAATAAAGGTGATGCCAATAAATTCGGAAAGGTTAAGCGACTGGTGATAAAAAACCCATCCAATCAGCGAGACTAAAGCTATGCCAACACCTGACCATATGGCATAAGCAACTCCGAGAGGAATAGAGTTTAAACTGAGCGAAAGAAAGTAAAAAGAAAACACATATCCAATAATGACAACTAAGGAGGGAGCCCAATTAGTAAAGCCATCAACTGTTTTAAGCGAGGAAGTTGCAATCACTTCAGATACAATAGCTAACGTAAGATAGATCCATGGCATTAATTAGTAAATCCTGACGTAAATTAATCTGTCTTAGATTAAAGACCAAAAAATAACTCGAATAAACATTATAGATCTACTTAAATTAAAAGGTTCAGTATTTTTTATACTGTCTAAGTAAATGTTATGAAATTATCAGTCGCATGCAAACTCAAATTATAAAAATCAATGAAGCTGAAGAATACTATTTTGATGAAGGCTGTTTTATTTTAGAATTATCAAACTCATCAACTGATCCTGATTTGTCAATTGCCAGAGCCAGAGTTGAGCCTGGAATGACCACTAAACTCCACAGATTAAATGGCGTTATTGAACGATATGTTATTTTGTCAGGTGAAGGGGATGTTGAAGTGGGTGCTCAAGATTTACAACATCTCTCTGCTGGTGATGTTGTCATAATACCTTCTTTATGCTCACAAAGAATTACTAATAGTGGTGACGAAGACTTAATTTTTTTAGCTGTCTGTACGCCACGCTTTACAAAAAATGTGTATGAAAATATGGAATAGTTTTGTTTGCCTAAACTATTTTAGAGCTTAATAGGGACATAAATTTGAATTTCTAGATAATGGCGTGTTTTTCGTTATATGATGGATTTTATAATTATTATTCATGGTTAACGTAATGCAGCTTATTTTAGAAATTCCAGATCAATATATTCAAGGAAAAAGTCAACATCAGTTAGCTCAACAAGTTAAGTTGTATGCTGCAATGGTAATGTTTCAATCAAGTCAACTGTCTCGGAAAGAAGCTAGTGAATTTGCCGGTGTTGGTATATTTGATTTTTTCGAGGCTTGTAAAGAATTCAATATATGTGTATTCAATGCTTCGAATGAAAGTGTAGAGATAGATTCTCCCTAATTGGGTTATTAGTATTTTTTGGGTACCCTTTTATTTACAAGTCATTCAATAATATCCCTTTGCAAGGAGTTTGGACTGATCCAGTATTAGTAGGACGATTTGTATTTACACTTACCAATATTTATTTGAATACTGAAGATGTGTCTAGGTTAAATTCGACAATTTAGACGGCATAGGAAAAGACTGTTTAATTTAATTTTGTAGGCCGAGAAATTAATTTCATCAATTTTATAGTTATTTGATGAGTTATTGATTTCGATCAATTGTAATTTCAATTATTAGTGTGAAAATGAACTACCCTAGATAAGGGGGTTTAGATACGGATTGTTTCTTTCCTAAAACTTTAGAAAGAAGTAATCATAAATTTACATTAACAACTGGAAAAAATTATGAAAATTGTTAGCCATTTATTATTATTAGTTGTAACTATCGTAACTTTAACTGCTTGTGAATCAGGCACAGGTCCTAGTAAACCAGCGGGCGCAAATTCGGCTACTACATCAATAAAATAAGTTGATTTCTTAACTGATGGGTTAAAGTAAAGTCGCTTAGATAGTTCAGAATACAGAATAATCCTCTATGAAACTCGGGTAATTTGTTCAACAAGTTACCCGAGTTTATTAGGGTTTGGATATTTAGTCATTGTGATTATGAGAATCGGTAAGGCATGGTTCTACAATTGATTTTAATAAGCTGAGTTCAATAATATTAACAGTACGTTGTTTGACAGTAATTACATTTTCTTTGCCTAATACGGTTAATTGTCGGCTGATAGTCTCATGACTTACGCCTAGGTAATTGGCTATGTCATGTCTTCGCATACTTAAGTTAAATGCTGTGTTCGAATAACCTAAAGCACCATACCTTTTTGATAACATTAATAGAAAAGTAGCTACTTTTACTTTAGCAGAGCTTTGTCCTAACAGTATCATCTGTTCATGATTAGTAGTGATTTCTTTACTTAAAATACGTGTCAGTTGGTGTTGTAGATTGGGTATTTGCAGGCACAACTCTGTTAGGCGGGCCAGAGGTAGTTCACAAACAGAGCTCGTTTCTAGGGCATCAACGGAACTACTAAAGCGTCCCTGAAATAAAGCATCTAAGCCCATTAATTCGCCCGGCAAATAAAATCCAATGGTTTGTTCCATTCCCTCTGAGTTAATTATATAGCTTCGAAAAGAGCCCGATTTTACCGCATACAAACTTTTGCATAGTTCATCTTTCGAATATAACAATTCATTAATCTGTAAAGGTCGTTTAATTTTTATGATAATTTCAAGCGCCTCAATCTCCCCTATTTGAAGCCCGAAAGGCAGGCATAAGTCAGATAATCTGCATGTTAAACAAGATGTTTTTGGAGGGTTTGGAGTCATTTAATTTAGTTTAAATTTGAATGGCGGTATGTATTTTTTAATGAAAGCATTTGACCTTGAAAGCTAATTGTTTATTTAATTGGTAACTGCAACGTTTGTATCTTGATAAAAGTCTGTTAACACTAATTTCTAGTTATACATAATGAAGTTAGCTAATGAAAAGTTGTGCTAGATCCAATTTAAGTGTTTGTTAAACAAATCTAGTGTGGTTTTTAAATAAAAGTGACTGGCATTTTTTCTCTTAACTTTAAAAAACGATCATAACGTGTTTTTGAAATATCCCCGTTATCAACCGCGGTTACTACAGCACAACCCTTATCTTTCAGATGTCTGCAGTCATTAAACTGACAGTTATCAATATGTGTCTGAAATTCTCTGTAGCCATAAGCTAATTGATGTTCTGAGAGACCAGCCAGTCCAAATATGGCAACGCCAGGGCTGTCTATTAAATATCCACCGTCAGTCAGGTGATAAAGTGTTGTTGCTGTTGTGGTATGTCGTCCGTGTTTGGTCGTTGCTGAGACTGTGTTGGTTTTTATGTCTTTATCAGGAATAATAGCATTTGTTAATGAGGACTTTCCTACTCCCGATTGACCTGCAAGCATACTGACTTGACCTTTTAAGACATTTTTTAATTCATCAATGTTTGATGATCCCAAAGCACTTACTCTATAAAGAGGGTATCCTAGTTTTTTATAATCTAATAGTTCTTTTTCTATAATGGCAGTTTGAGGAAGGTCAGTCTTATTAAGTACTAGTGCTACGTCTATATTACGGTTTTCACAAACAGCCAAGTATTGGTCTATTAATAAAAAATCACAATTTGGTTCAACTGCAAAAACAATAAACACAGTATCTATGTTAGCTGCAACCGGTCTAGTTTTGCCGTTTCTAGATGGACGCTCCAACAAAGAGCGTCTAGGAAGTATCTCTTCTATTCGACCTTGATCAGATGAAGAAAGTGACCATAAGACCTTATCTCCAACAGCAATTGTGTCTAATCGCCTTAGAGTTTGGCAAAGAATGATTTTATGGTCATATTCAACTGCAATGCCTTGGCCTAAATGGGCAATAACCAAACCTTCCAATAATGCAGTCATTAAGTTTTAGATTCTAAATGAGCAATACGAATAGCTGCAGGTGGATGGCTATAATGAAAAGCGGAATACAGTGGATCCGGAGTTAGGGTATTAGCATTTTCTTCGTATAGTTTTACCAGTCCGCTAATCATTTTGGTTGCTTGGGCATTATTCGCTGCGAAATCGTCTGCCTCAAATTCAAATTTACGTTGAAAATAAGCGCTCAAAGGTTGCATGAAAAAAGTAAATGCTGAAGAAACCAACATAAATAACAATAAGGCTGTTGCGTGTGACTTTTGTTCTAAAGCAACACCTAAGCCTGTATAAAACCAATCCTGATCAATTAACCACCCCAAAATACCGAGGCTTATGAGGCTCATAACGGATGTTGCGATTAACATTTTTATAACATGTTTACACTTGAAATGCCCCAGTTCGTGGGCTAATACGGCTTCCAATTCTTCATCGTCAAGCGAGTTAACAAGGTTATCAAAGAATACGATGCGTTTATTATTGCCTAATCCCGTAAAGTAGGCATTGCCATGGCCAGAGCGTTTAGAACCATCCATAATAAATATACCCTGACTGTTAAAGCCACAGCGTAAAAGTAAGCCAGAAATACGCTCCTTTAATGTTCCTTCTGCCATTGGGGTGAATTTATTAAATAAAGGGGCAATCACGGTAGGATAAAGCCAACTCATTAATAATGAAAAGCCCATGATAATTCCCCAGGCCCAGAGCCACCAAGTTGAACCTATATTGTCCATAATCCACAATATTGAAGCTAACAAAGGTAGACCTATCAATGAGCCTAGTGCTAAATGCATTAATTGATCTTTAATAAATTGTGTAACCGAGCTTTTATTGAAGCCAAATCGTTCTTCGATTACAAAAGTTTGATAAAGACTGGTAGGAATTTCAATGACGGTTAATAAGAGAAAAATTGTCGCTGTAGCTGCTAAACCAGCAACGAGTGGAGAAAGGCTTGAAGACGACCAATATTCAAAAACACTATTGATGCCTCCACCTAGTGTCAACAATAATAAAATTATAATCCCTAAGGCGCTGTCGAAATCACTTAGTTTAACTTTTGCCAGCGTGTAGTCGGCGGCTTTTTGATGTGCATCCAAGTTAACTTTTGATTTGAAGGCATCGGGAACTTCATGGCGATGAATTGCGACAAAGTCGGCTTGCCGTTTAGCCAGCCAAAATTGGATGGAAGATGAAATAAAGAGAGCGAATAAGAAGATAACTGTAAAGATATTCATAGTAGTTATAAGAGTTAGACGTAAAGATTTGCCAATGCTACACTAACCGCCACCTAGAACACAATGGAATCAATAAATGGCACAGGATTTACAGCAACTTATTTGGATTGATCTCGAAATGACGGGCCTTAATCCGGACATTGATGTCATCATAGAAATAGCTACCGTTGTTACTGATAAAGATTTAAATATTCTGGCGCAGGGTCCAGTTCTTGCGGTCTATCAGTCTGATCAAATATTGGCCAATATGGATGAATGGAATCAAAAGCATCATGGTGCATCCGGTTTAATTAATCGAGTTAAGTCTTCAAGGATTAATAACATTGAAGCAGAGCGACTCACAATTGAATTCCTTAAACAATGGGTGCCTGAAAATACATCACCTATCTGTGGCAACAGTATAGGCCAAGATAGACGTTTTTTATATCGGTATATGCCCAAGCTTGAGGCTTATTTTCATTATCGAAATATTGATGTTTCAACACTCAAGGAACTTGCAGCAAGGTGGGCTCCAGAAGTTAAAGAAGGTTTCAATAAGGAATCAACTCATCAAGCACTTGATGATATCATTGAGTCCATTGAAGAATTACGGTATTACCGAGAAAACTTTATTAGGTATTAGCCATGAATCAATTGATAGCAATCGCCTTAGGTGGCGGGTGTGGTGCAGTTGTAAGGTTTTTAATATCATCTGGACTCTATCAGTGGTTAGGTAGGGGGCTCCCATATGGAACATTGGTTGTCAACGTCATTGGTTCTTTTTTAATCGGGTTGCTCACTGAAGCTCTTATTTTACAACGCCTTGCTTTTAGCCTTGAATATAGAGCTGCCATTTTGGTTGGTTTTATTGGTGCTTTCACTACATTTTCAACTTTTTCTTTAGAAACAATTTATTTGATAGAGGAGGGGAGTTTAGCTAAAGCAGCGTTAAATATTGTAGTTAGCGTTTTTGGTTGTTTATTCGCGGTATGGATTGGATTGCTATTTGGTAGAACTATATTTCTTTATTCTGGAGGTATATTTCATTGGAATGGAATTGTTGTCGCTTATGGGTTGATGATAGTAAATGTTATTGGTGCATTTTTAATTGGTATAATTACAACTATCTTAATGCAAAAAGTGGCGCTTTCAATGGAGCATCGCGCAGCCATTATGATTATTTTGGTGGGTGCTTATTTAACGTTATCGGGCTTATATTTGGTTTTATTTTTGATTGAGCAAGGTTATACATTTGAATCCCATTCAATAGTTATAGTTGCTACTTTTCTGACTAATAGTTTGAGTTGTCTTATGGTTATTTGGTTGGGGTTATTTGTGAGTAAGCAGATATGACCATAAAGTAGGTTACATAAGATGAGCCTAAAAAAGTAGCTAATGCTATCCAAGTTTTATAATCCAAACTGGAGCTTAAGCATGTTATTAGTTGGTCGGCAGTCATGCATATCAACTAATTATCCTTGGTTCTTAATAGTAAATTTCTCAAATATAATTTTCATTCCTTAAAGGAATTTTCTTAAATAGGTAAAACACCGTTATGCTAGACCCTCGTTTATTTAGAACTGATCTTGATTTTGTTAAGGAACAATTAATTAGACGTTCATTTAATTTTAATCCAGAGTTTTATCTTGAACTTGAAGCAAGACGCAAAGAAGTTCAAGTTAATACTCAGGAGTTACAGAATGAACGTAATAGTCGATCAAAAGCGATTGGCCAGGCAAAAGCCAAAGGTGTTGATGTTCAACCATTATTGGATCAAGTTCAATTTTTAGGCGACTCACTTAAATCGGCAGAAACAGAATTATCAGCTATTCAGGTAGAAATGGAACTGTTGATGGAGGGTATTCCTAATATTCTTGATCAAACTGTGCCTGAGGGGAAATCTGAAGAATTTAATGTGGAAATTAGCCGTTGGGGTGATATACCGGTATTTGATTTTGAGGCAAAAGATCACGTTGATTTGGGGGTCAAATTAAATGCTATTGATTTTGAGTTGGGGGCTAAAATTGCCAGTAGTCGGTTTGTTGTATTAACAGGTCCACTAGCCAGATTGCAGCGGGCAATTATTCAGTTAATGATGGATATACACACCGATGAGCATGGATATGCTGAAACGTATGTGCCTTATTTGGTCAATGCAGATAGCCTACGTGGTACGGGACAGCTACCAAAATTTGAAGCTGATCTTTTCAAAGCGAGCGATGATCCAGTTTTATATTTGATTCCGACAGCTGAGGTGCCTGTTACAAATAGAGTGAGGGATGTCATCATTGAAGCCAAGGATTTACCACTTAAGTTTGTTTGTCATAGCCCCTGTTTTAGAAGTGAAGCGGGTGCTTATGGACGTGATGTGAGGGGAATGATTCGTCAACATCAGTTTGAAAAAGTTGAATTAGTACAAATTGTAAAGCCGGAAGATTCTCCTAAGGTCCATGAAGAGCTTACTAATCACGCTGAAAATATACTAAAAAAATTAAACTTACCCTATCGTAAAATGTTGCTATGTGCCGGTGATACTGGTTTTTCATCTTCAAAAACCTACGACCTTGAAGTGTGGTTGCCAGGGCAGGGTAATTATCGAGAAATATCATCTTGTAGTAATTTTAAAGACTTTCAAGCACGACGGTTGCAAGCCCGTTGGCGAAACCCAGAAACAGGTAAGCCTGAATTAGTTCATACCTTAAATGGTTCTGGCTTGGCTGCTGGCAGAACTCTCATTGCAGTCATGGAAAATTATCAGGATGCTCAAGGACGTGTTCGTATTCCAGAAGCTTTAATACCTTATATGGGTGGACTGAAAATTATCGATTAAAAGATAACTGCTTGCTTATATTTTCTGTGGTGATTAACGGGAAAGTTAATGCCATAGAATGTTGCATAACTAGCTATAAAGTTAGATATTTAAGCGGAGTAAAGCAACATCAGTAGTGTCCTTCTAAATGACTTTTACATACTAATTATTTTATATGACTATAACAACACGTTTTGCTCCGAGTCCAACAGGCTATTTACATGTCGGTGGTGCTCGTACTGCATTGTTCTCTTGGCTGTATGCGCGCAAACATGGCGGAAAATTTATTTTACGGATTGAAGATACCGATTTGGAACGATCAACTCAAGAATCAGTTGATGCCATTCTAGAGGGAATGGCGTGGTTGGGGTTGGATTATGATGAGGGACCTTTTTATCAAACTCATAATTTTGATCGCTATAAAGAGATTATTCAGCAGTTACTGAGACAGGGCGATGCTTATTACTTTTATTGTAGTAAAGAGGAATTAGAGCAATTGCGTACCGATCAAATGGCTAATAAAGAAAAGCCACGTTATAACGGTAAATGCAGAGCTTCAGGACCCTTACTACAAGACAGCGAACCGGTGATTCGCTTTAGAAATCCAACTGATGGAGTAGTTGTCATTCATGATTTGGTTAAAGGTGATATTACCGTTGCTAATAAGGAACTGGATGATTTAATTATCGCCAGGGCCGATGGTACGCCAACCTACAATTTAACAGTTGTAGTAGATGATATGGATATGAAGGTTACTCATGTGATTCGAGGAGATGATCATATTAATAATACACCTAGGCAGATTAATATTCTCAATGCCTTGAAAGTAAAACTTCCTGAGTATGCTCATTTACCAATGATTTTAGGCCCTGATGGTGCTCGCTTATCCAAGCGACATGGTGCTGTTAGTGTAATGCAATTTCGTGATGAGGGTTATTTGCCGGATGCTTTGTTGAATTATCTTGTTCGGCTAGGTTGGTCTCATGGAGATCAGGAGATTTTTTCTGTTGATGAAATGGTAGAGTTTTTTGAATTAAATGATGTCAATGTTTCAGCATCGATATTTAACATGGAAAAGTTATTGTGGTTAAATCATCAGTACATTATGAACGGCGATCCTGTTCATGTTGCACGTCATTTAAGTTGGCATATGGGGCAGTTAGGCATTGACCCTTCAGATGGCCCTGATCTAATTGATGTTGTAAAGGTGCAAAGGGAACGGAGTAAGACGTTAGTTGAAATGGCCGCATCGAGTGTTTATTTCTATAAAGAATTTGATAGTTATGAAGAAAAAGCGGTTAAAAAGAATTTCACTGTTGGTTCAGATCAGGTATTAGCGCGTTTACGTGATGAGTTGGTAGTATTGACTAAGTGGACTGCTCAAGAAATACATCAAGTTATTGTCGATCTTGCAGAAGTTTTGGGGCTAAATATGGGTAAAGTTGCCCAACCCCTTCGCGTAGCTATTTGTGGCTCTGGTGTTTCTCCAGCTATAGATGTAACTTTAGCATTAGTTGGTCGAGAAAAAACCTTGGCCAGAATTGACAGGGCAATTAATTATATAAGAAGTTTAAATTAGTGTTGGATTTTACAGGTAATTACTGTAAAATTCTCGTTCTTTACTTGGGGCCATAGCTCAATTGGTAGAGCGCAACACTGGCAGTGTTGAGGTCAGCGGTTCGATTCCGCTTGGCTCCACCAAAAGAAAAGATCTTTAAATAGCTAGTCCCCATCGTCTAGCGGCCTAGGACACTGCCCTTTCACGGCGGTAACAGGGGTTCGAACCCCCTTGGGGACGCCATTTTTAACATTATGCTTGTGCTGGCATAAAAAAGTATAATTAGAGCGTGAGTTGGATCCTTATGGATTGGATTCATTAGGCCGGACTAAACCCAGTTTAGTCCCCATCGTCTAGCGGCCTAGGACACTGCCCTTTCACGGCGGTAACAGGGGTTCGAACCCCCTTGGGGACGCCATATAATG
>CAJAHC010000018.1 GCA_903939355.1 uncultured Methylococcaceae bacterium
CAACAGTGGTTGTGATACGATTATTAAAAAAGCCCATGTTTAAACCTAAGTTTAATTCCTGACTTCTCTCCCAATTAAGATTTTTATAACCAATAGCGGATGGTGCAAATCCGCCGAACGCTGTAGCACCAAAGCTATAGTTAGTTGTTAATAAACCTGCTTGCGTGCTATATGCAGCAACGTTAGAGTTACCCACTTCACCATAGCTCACACGTACTTTTAAATCAGAAAATACATTTAAATCTCTAATAAAATCTTCATCCCCTGCTTGCCATGCAAAAGCACCAGAAGGGAAAAACGCCCATCTATTTTCAGGTGCAAGTTGTGAAGCGCCATCCGCACGACCCGTTAAGGTTAATAAGTATTTTTCATTAAAAGTGTAGTTAACACGACCCATGTAAGATTCAAGCTGTTGGCGTACAAAAGTACTACCTGCGGTAACGACTCCTCCAGTTCCTATATTATACCAAAGAGACTCATAGGGAAGATTCGTTGCAGCAATTGAATAAGTTTCATACGTATTTTTATATGCACTTTGTAATGCAGTTGCGTTTAACTTATGTTTCCCTTTTGTTAAGTTATAAGATAACTGATTATCTAAAGTATATGTACTCCAATTTCTGTATTGAAAGTTGGATCTTGGTGGATTTAATAATTGAGATTTGGAAAGTGTATTTCTAAACTCGCCGTTTCTTTCATCAATGGTTGATGCAGAGAATGATGATTTAAAAGTTAATCCTTTTGCAAGTCCCACTTCAATAAAGCCATTTCCCATTGAATTACTAAATGTGGTCGTATTTTGATAGATAGAAGGATCGGCATCAATCAATGGGTTAGGTACCTGGTTATCTTTGATGCCCATCCAAACAGATAATCCATTCCATGGTCCAATAGCTAAATCAAATGCTTCACTTGGATTCACGATATCACTATAATTAACTACCCCGGTTGGTCTTGCTCTGTAAGCAGAACGAAGCACTTCCAAAGAACCCGTCGGATTGGTACTATAGTTAATGTAAGCGGTGAAGCCTACACGAAGCCAATTATTTAATCTGCTATCTAAAGCTGCATTTAATGAATATTTTTTAAATGAAGTAACAGGGATGTTACCATCTTCCTGAACATAACCGCCAGAAAAACGATAAGTAGTTCCCGCATTACCGCCAGTTACGGCTACCGTTGTATTTGCAGTGATCCCTGGTTGCGTTACCAAACCTACCCAATCAGTAGATTTTCCGCCATTGATCATAGCCATTTCACTTGCAGTGAAAACAGTAGCAGTTCCACCATTTAATACGGCGTCATCAACTGCTGATTTATAAAATTGTTGTGCATTTTGTAATTGAATTAAATGTCCAGGACGCTTACTTCCAAAATAAGAATCAAGCGTAACTTTTGGTTTACCAGCAATCCCTTTTTTAGAAGTGATGATGATAACACCGTTCGCACCTCTTGCACCATAAATGGCGGTAGAAGATGCATCTTTTAAGACATCAATGGATTGAATATCCTGCGGATTAATATCACGCAATCTTGCACCAATCACTCCGTCAACAACAACCAATGGTTCCGTTGCACCCGTGATGGTATTTTGTCCACGAATATCAATGCTAAATGCTTGACCTGGTTTGTTACTATTTTTTGTAACAACCACCCCAGTCACTTGCCCTTGTAATGCTTGCGTAGCGTTAGCTGGGTTACTACGAA
>CAJAHC010000019.1 GCA_903939355.1 uncultured Methylococcaceae bacterium
AACAATAAGAACCGCCGTTTTAAGGGTTTTCATCTTTTTTAAAGCTTCAGCTACCGTTGCAATACCATCTATCGTACCAAAATCGGTTTTCATCACATCTTTAACACGAATCAATTTGCTATTTTCTATCATATTTTATCCTCAATTTCATGCGTTAACTGTTCAACTTGCCGCATAACGCCTATCGCATCTTCAACATCAATCTGAAAAGCAATCCCAGTACCGGGTTGACTATCAAACTCTGCAACCTTAGCAATTTTTTCCAAGATATGCCGACTCAAATGTTCTTCAACTAAAAACAAGAGAACATCCCTTTGAGTTTCCAAGGTTAAACCAAAAAAAGTTTTTGATTGGACTAAACCTTCACCCCTGGCCTGATTTATTACGGTAGCACCTTTAGCACCGCTTTGGCGTGCCGTATCAAGTACTATTTCAGTTTTATCATCTTCGACAAAAGCAATGATTAATTTAAAGTGCATGGATTTCCTCAGGATTTAGACGAACGACTACGACTATAAAGCCATTCTGCAATTTTCGCATAACTCAATACAGCAATAATGGGAAATAAACTGGCAAAAGCGATTAAACCAAATCCATCCAATAATGAATTTCGTCCCGGAATAGTTTCAGCTAATCCAAGTGCCAATGAAGTCACCAACGGAACAGTAACCATAGTCGTTGTTACTACCCCCGAATCAAAAGCCAATCCAATAATAAGCTTAGGAACAAACAAAGTTTGTATGAATACAATTAGATAGCCAGTAATTATAAAAAAATAAAGCTCAGTGCCAGTAATAATACGAAAAGCACCCAGTGCTAACCCAATTGAGGCCCCCATAGCAACGGCAATTCTTAATCCCCACGCTTGAATAGCACCCCCTGAAATTTGCTCGGCTTTAATGGCAACAGCAAGCAAAGCGGGCTCAGCTAAGGCCGAAGCAAATCCCAAGCAGGCAGCAAAGACAAAAACCCATCTGTATGAATGCCATGGCAACGCTTGCTCAAAAGAATTAAGTCCTACAAATTCCGGCGCAGTCAGTTGTGCGGCCATTAACTTACCAAGAGGAAATAATGCCATCTCAAGCCCCTCAAGAAAAAAACTCATACCAAGTAAGACAAAAATAAAACCAATCAAGGTTTTTTTTAGATTAACTAAAGGCCTACGAATAACAAATAATTGAAACCCAATTAGAACAATAGCAATTGGCAAAAAATTTCTAAAGGTGTCAGAAAAACTCAATGCAAAATGTAATACCCATTCAATCATACAAACATTCCATAAGCCATAGCAAAAATCATCGGCGTTAAGGAAGCAAGGGCAATAAGTCCAAAACCATCAATCATTGGGTTACGACCTTTAATGGCTGTTGCCAACCCTACACCAAGAGCCGTTACCAAAGGCACGAGGATAGTGGAGGTTGCAATGCCCCCGGCATCATAAGCAATACCAAGCATTTCAACAGGTGTAAAAGGGGACATGATTGCAACACAAGCATAAGCAACAAATATGGCATAATAAATTGGCCAGCCTTGGATAATTCTCAGAACACCAACTAAAATGGCAAAACCTACTGAAACAGCAACAGTAACTCGTAATCCTAACGCGTAATTAGCTTTTGCTATATCCGTTTTTTCAATCATATTACTGACGCTAGCTATATTTGCCGCTTTTTTGGCTATCACCATAAGACCTGGCTCAGCAATCGCTGCACAAAAACCCAAACAAAAAGAAAAAGTCAGTAACCAGAATAGACTTCCTTTACGAGCAAAAGCGTAAGCCATTGACTCGCCCAGTGGAAACAAACTCAACTCTATTCCTTGGATAAATAAAGTGAGGCCAAGAATAACAAAAAATGCACCCATCATCAGGCGGGCAACATTCAGTACTGGTTGCTGAATAATGAAAATCTGAAAAACTAAGATAACAGCAATTATGGGTACTAAACCAAAAAAACTGCCTAACAATTGCTTAATAAATCGATTATTAATCATCGAAATTCCAATTTCATGAACATGCCTTAATTGCCTATAGCCTAATGAAAGACTTAATAATTAAACGCCCTTTCTAATCAATTTCTTTTTCTTTTTCAAGTTGCAACGCAGCTTGGTATAACAGTTTCTTTCTAACTCCGGTAATCTCAACTGCCAATGCAACTGCCGTCTTAATAGAACATTCTCGTAATAAAATTTTAACTATTTTCTCTTGCTCCGGCGTAACTATTTGCTCTTTTTTATCTTCAACAGCACCATCTACAATGACAACAAACTCACCTTTTCTCATATTGTCATTTTGTGCTACCAACAGCAAAGCTTCTCCCAAACTAGTTTTTACGATAGTTTCATGGAGCTTGGTCAATTCTCTTGCAATTACAATCTGGCGATCTAAGGGTAATATTTCGGCCATATCTTGTAATGAGGCCAAGATTCGATGACAAGACTCATAAAATATCCATGTTTTTTGCGCCTGCAGTCTTTCACTAAAAAAAGCTTTTCGCGCTGATGAAGTCCTTGGTAAAAACCCTTCAAATGAGAACTGTGTAACGGGTAATCCCGCTGCAGATAATGCGGTAATTAGGGCGCAAGCTCCCGGAATGGGCACCACATCCAAGCCGGCTTCCTTTACCATTTTCACCAATGGCATGCCAGGATCACTTAATAATGGTGTGCCCGCATCCGAGACTAGGGCAATGGATTGCCCTTCACGTAATTTATCCAATAATACAAAAGCAGATTTATCTTCATTATGCTGATGTAATGAAACTAATTTATTGGTGATCCCATAGTGATTTAAAAGCGTTTTAACATGTCGCGTATCTTCTGCTGCAATCAGATCTACCTTTTTTAATACGTCAACCGCTCTGAAAGTCATATCGGCTAAATTACCTATTGGCGTAGCAACCACGTATAATTTGCCATAACAGTTAACACTTGATACTGACATCCTATTTCCTTTTAACCATAAAGAGACCACATAACGCCATAAGCTGTCATGATTAAATGCAGTTATGGCCATGACAGTACCAAATTATATCAGTATCTCGTTTTTTTAATGTTTACTGAATACCCGCGAATAGGAGAGCATCTGTGTTTTTCACTAAACTCAAGACCAAAGCCGCACATTTAATTTGCGGTGAAAATGCTGAAGAACAAGCGTATCAGTTCCTCATAAAAAAGGGGCTTAAACCGGTTTGCCGAAACTATCGCTGCAAACTGGGTGAACTTGATATAATTATGAGTGACCATCAATCCCTCGTCATTATTGAAGTTAAATACCGTAAAACAGATCAATTCGGCAGTGCTTTAGAGAATATCACTCGAGCCAAACAATCCCGTATAATAGCCGCAACGCAGACATATCTATCTACCCAAAAAATAGACAGCGCTATACGCTTTGATGTTGTTGCTATTTCCGGTAATGGAAAAATAGAATGGATACAAAATGCTTTTTAACTTATTCATCATGCCATGAGCTTACAAGACAGGATCATCAACCATTTCTCTGACAGCATCCAAACTCAACAAGAGAGCATGGCCTCACTCTGTGAACTAATAGAATATGCTTCTCAATGCTTGGTTACAACCCTGTTGAATGATAAAAAAATATTCACCTGTGGCAATGGTCGTTCTGCCACAAATTCGCAAGCGCTATCATCTCTGATGGTCAACCAATTTGAACGTGATCGCCCTTCATTACCTGTAATTGCATTAACTGCAGATACAGCTATCATAACCGCCATAGCTAATGACTTTCAGTTTGATGAGATTTTCTCAAAACAATTAAGAGCACTAGGGCAAGGTGGTGATATGTTGATAGCCTTCACTGATGGCAATAATTCAGCTAATATTGCCAATGCAATTGCTGTCGCTCATGACAAAGACATTTCGATTATAGCGCTAACAGGCAATAATGGCGGCATCATTGCTCCCTTACTACACGAAACTGATATAGAGATTCGCGTACCTTCAAACTCTAGTGCACGCATTCAAGAAACGCATATCTTGATTACCCATTGTTTATGTGACTTAATTGATTATCAATTATTCGGCTAACAACCCTTCTACCTATTCCGTAGGCTAAACATGAAAAAATTATTTTTACTTTTTTTACTGCTTAATTCGCTCTTGATAGTGGCTTGCTCATCCGTTACAACAAATCCTGATAATTTAACCGAACAAACATCAAAACCGGATAGACGTAGCCACGAAGCCATCTCGACTGATAAAATTATTGAAACTGAAGCGACTGCAGAATTAAATTCAGACGATGAAATAACCAGTCAATCTCACATTACTATTAATGCCTATAACGGCGCTATACTCATCTCTGGCGAAACCGCTAACGAAGCACTAAAAAATAAAATTGTTTCCATCGTCCAAGTCATCCCCAATGTAACGTTGATACATGATAACTTGCTTATTGAGCCCCCCAGCGATGCAAATTCACGAGCTAATGACCAACTGATTACCGATACCATTAAAACTGCATTATCTCAGATTAAGAGTCTGCCTGATTTTGATCCCGCCATGATTAAAGTCGTTACTGAAAACGGCACCGTTTTTCTGATGGGCATAGTACGTCGTGATGAAGGTGCTATTGTCATTAAAATTACCAGACTACAGCCCGGTGTTAAGCAAATTATTACGCTATTCGAATATGCTGACTAATGTTTTGAGCCATAAGAATATCGTAACTTAGTTAATATAAATTGCAACTAGCATCCATGTCACCCGTCTGACGATATAGGATCGGACGACCTTTATTAAGGCTTGCCGCTGCCACAACGTTACAAATAACTATTTTATGGTCCCCGGCATCCGTGTAATGGCTAACCTGACAATCAAAATAAGCGAGACTTGTCGATAAAATAGGTGCACCTGTGGTATCGACTTGCCATTGAAAACCCGTCATTTTATCTCTGTCTGAACGGCCAAAATGCTCGGCGATAGCAAGCTGTTCTTCTCCCAACACATTAACCGTACAAGCCCCTGAAGCTAGCAACAACTGATAAGAATAATGCTCAGGGTTTATACTAATCGCCAATAAAGGTGGCTTAAAAGAAACTTGCATTACCCAAGCGGCCGTAAAAGCATTTTGATGCTCTCCATTACTAACACCTATTACATAAACACCGTGACTGATATATTTAAATAAGTCATCAAGATTTTCAATCACATCTGCCACCCAATTAAGTTTCAATAAAAAGCTTAACTAACCCACCAGCTTTATACGCATCGATAAATCAACGGCTTTAACATGTTTAGTCAAAGCGCCAATTGAAACATAATCAACGCCTGTTTGGGCAATGCTATGGATATTATCGAGATCAATATTACCGGAAGCTTCCAACTCGACGGCACCCGCACTCAACTTAACTGCAGCACGCAAATCGGCAAGACTAAAATTATCTAGCATAATCCTATCCGGCTTTGCAGCAAGTGCTTCAAGTAATTCCGACATGGACTCTACCTCTACTTCCACCGTTACTGAAGTAAGCTCACGAGCCTTCTGTATGGCTTTAGTGATCGAACCCGCCGCCATAATATGATTTTCTTTAATTAATACTCCATCATACAAACCAATACGATGATTATGACAACCTCCACAAGCTACAGCGTATTTTTGGGCATCTCTTAAGCCGGGAATGGTTTTACGGGTATCCAGAATTTTACAACCAGTATCAGCAACTGCATCCGCATATTTTCTTGCAACTGTTGCGGTTGCTGATAAAAGTTGCAATAAATTTAACGCCGTACGCTCGCCAGTGAGTAAAGCTCTAGCTGAACCACTCACTTTACATAATACCGTATTCTTTTTAACGGCCTCACCTTCTGAGACTAACCAATTAATAGTCACATTAGTATCTAGATGCTTGAATACGGCATCAAACCAAGCTTGGCCGCTCATAATTATATCTTCTCGTGTCAGCACTTCTGCATGGGCATGAGTAGTTTCAGGAATAATTGCAGCAGTTATATCACCAGAACCTATATCTTCTTCAAGAAAGGATTTGATATCTATACTTTTTAACGGAACTTTCATGGGCTTAACTATGAGCAGATTAATAAGAAGTTTTTATTAAAAAAAATACCATAACTTAATTACACTTATCAAGCGACCCTGATTTCTTTAAAATCAGGTAAAAGCAATCAAAAAAATTTATATTTTTTTATGTTAAATTGGATGATAGTGCCCAATTTAACACGTATACTTGCTAGGAGTTTATTTTTCACAATTAGCTAAAGAACATAAACATACATTAATTTACATGGCTGCAAAGCCAATCTTTAGATGAGTAAGTAACAGTTTAAGGCAGGTGATGGAATTTTTCTGTTCAAAATATAATCCCCAAATCAAGCTTTCCTCAAAAGATATACTTGAGACTAGCCTAGAAATCAATGAAGCCTTTGCACCGATTTTAGCTTTGGAAACTACTGACCTTACTGACTTATCTAACCTTTCTCCAGAAGAAATACTTGAGATCAGTGAAAACATTAGTTTTGACTTTGCTCCCAAAGTGTCTAATAACAGCCAGAAATTCGTACTATTAGCCGTTGACCCTGATCATATCCATGCCTATTGGAACTTAGGTGACAGTCTACTAGACGATAGAAAAAACAATGAATTCAGTGATCAACTAACCTTGCGAGTTTATTCCGAGCCTGACAAAAAAGATATGGAAAAAATACCCTCTTGGATTGATGTACCAATTAATAGCTCGCACTCTCAACAAAATATTTTTTTACCCAACCGTACTCAAGAAATTACTTACTGCGCAACTATCGGTAAACGCGATCAGAATAACCATTTTACTGCATTTGCTCATTCCAACTCTACGCCTATTCCGCTTGGCAACGTAATGTACAAACCAATTGAAGATGATCAGTCGGCTATTAAGCCCATACCAGAAATCACTAAAGTAAATTGGACCATACCTCTTGTTTGGAAACAAAGCAGTTCCGGCCAAAATAATAATTAGCAAGCACATGAAAACGGGATTTCTAAGCCTTATACTCCATGCCCACCTGCCCTACGTTCGACATCCTGAACACGAAAGTTTTTTTGAAGAGAACTGGTTGTTTGAGGCGATTACTGAATGCTACATCCCTTTAATCAACGTTCTGGATAGACTTCAAAAAGACCAAATAGATTATTGCCTTACACTGTCACTTTCGCCACCGCTAATTTCCATGCTCGGTGATGACTTATTACAGACACGTTATTTAAAATATTTGCATAAATTAATAGAACTGGCCAAAAAAGAAGTTATCCGAACCAAAAAAAAACCTGAATATCAAGAACTAGCCCAGTATTACCTACACCTTTTTCAACAAACACTGGATATCTATCAAAATCAATATAAAGGCGATTTATTAAGCGCTTTCAAAAAACATCATGCAACTGGCAAACTTGAACTGATAACTTGTGCAGCAACGCATGGTTTCCTACCTTTATTAAACATTAGTGAAACAGCCGTTCGTAATCAAATAAACACCGGCATTAAAACATTCAAAGAGAATCTGGGGTTTTCGCCTACTGGTTTTTGGCTACCTGAATGTGCTTATTATCCAGGGGTTGAAACACTATTATCTGAGGCCGGCATTAACTACTTTTTTGTTGATAACCACGGCATAACCAACGCCAGCCAAGCACCTAAAAATGGTGTTTACGCGCCCTTGGATTGTGGCAATGGTGTAGCCGCATTCGGTCGAGACCGTGATACATCTAAACAGGTTTGGAGTTCTCACGAAGGTTATCCCGGTGATTATGATTATCGGGAATATTACAAAGACATCGGCTTTGATCTCGATTTTGATTATATAAAGTCCTATATCCTCGATAATGAAATTCGTATTAATACCGGTATTAAATACTATCGGGTAACCGGCAAAGACTTTCCAAAAGAACTCTACAATCCAGCAAAAGCCTTGGCAAAAGCCCAGCAACACGCCCAAGACTTTATCAACAAAAGGCAAGTTCAAATTGAAACACTTAACACCACTTTGGATAGGCCTCCAATCATTGTCGCTCCCTACGATGCCGAACTTTTTGGTCATTGGTGGTTTGAAGGGCCACATTGGCTTGAGAGTGTTCTGCGCTTGGCAAGTGAACCTGACAACAATGTCCAAACCCTTAGTTGTAGTGATTATTTAAAACAACAGACTACTCATCAAGTTGCCACTCCTTCTGCTTCAACTTGGGGCGATCAAGGTTATTCCAGTTACTGGATCAATGACTCCAACGCTTGGATCTATCCTTTTTTACACCAAGCTGAAGCAGAAATGGAAAAGCTTGCCTCTGATCTGGAAGACTTAACCGTTACGCCTCTACAGAATCGCGCGCTAAATCAGGCAGCGCGATCTGTTTTACTGGCACAAGCCTCTGATTGGCCATTTATCATGAAATCAGGCACTACAACTGAATATGCCATCAAACGCATAACCGATCATCTTGCCCGCTTTAACTATTTACATGACTGTATTCGTAAAAATCGAATTAACGAACGTCATTTGATCGCGTTGGAAATCATGGATAATATTTTTCCGACTATTGATTTTAGGGATTACAAGCCCAAAAAGGCAAAATGAGTGAACTAAATACAACAGAACTTGAAGATCTAGGCAAACGTTATCAGAAATTGCTTATGTCTCAGCAAACAATAATACTTTCAACCGCTTCAAGCAACGGTGTTCCTGATATCAGCTATGCACCTTTTATACGTAGTGACTCAGGTATTTTTTATATTTATGTCAGTGAAATGGCTAGACATACTACTAATTTACTGACTAACCCACACGCATCAATACTTTTTATAAAGCCCGAAGCCGAATGCCTAAATCTCTTTGCACGGGAACGCGCAGTACTAAACTGTAACGCCAAAGAAATACCCAAAGATGATAAAACTTACACCCAGCAACTAGATGCCTTACAAGATAAATTTGGCGAAGTACTCGCTTTGTTACGCTCCTTACCTGACTTTCATTTATTTGCCTTACAGCCAGAGAGCGGACGCTATATCATCGGCTTTGGGCGAGCCTTTAATATTCAGTTAAATAATGACAGCCTACTTCCTATCTAGCTGTATATAAAGAGAAAAAACTTGTTAATCTTACAACTTATCATCAAACAATGGGATAAAAGCCAACGCAGCCCAGCTCATATTAAGTTACGAGCCACTATTCCAGATCGCTATCCCATCAATTTCCCACCCGCTTTTTATGCTTTCGATCAACAATGCATCATAGATAAACAGGGAGATGATCTTCAGGGCAACCGTCTTAACTATTCCCTAGA
>CAJAHC010000020.1 GCA_903939355.1 uncultured Methylococcaceae bacterium
AGCCACCCTATCCATTAATAAGTAAAGATTGCTTAAGTCATCTTTTTTGTAAGCACTATTAATATCCAAGGACTCCCTTTGCACATCTATACCAGCAAAGTTTGCGAGATCCTCAACAGCTTCAATAAAATCAAGATGACTAAAATCCATCAAAAAACTAATGGCATTGCCACTCGCACCACAACCAAAGCAATGAAAGAATTGCTTGTTACGATTTACAGAAAAGCTAGGGGTTTTTTCAGTGTGAAAAGGACACCGGGCAACATAATTGTTTCCGGTTTTTTTTAGAGGGATGTGCGAATCGATTAAATCAACTATATCAACTCGCACCAAAAGGTCATCAATAAACTCTCGAGAAATTCTACCTGACATCTTTGATGAGGCCAAAAAAATTATCCGTTTAATGCGGCCTTGATTTTAATACTTACAACCGACATATCCGCTCGACCTTGCATATTTGGCTTCAGCAAATTCATCACTTTACCCATATCTTTAATAGATTCAGCGCCCGACTCAATCACTGCCTCGGCGACCATCACATCAACTTCTTCTTCACTCAAAGCTTGAGGAAGAAAATCTTGTATAACCAGAACCTCTGCTTCTTCAATTCCCACCAAATCATGCCGGTCAGCATCTAAAAAAAGCCTAATCGATTCACGGCGCTGCTTGAGCATCTTATCAAGCACCAAAATAGTCCTTTCATTATCAAGCTGAATACGCTCATCAACCTCAACTTGCTTAACGGCAGCCAAAATCAAACGAATCACACCCAGCCTTGCTTTTGCACCTCCTTTCATGGAGGCTTTCATATCTTCCTTAATACGATCTGTTAACAAATCCATTACATTAACCTTGCGTTAAAGTACTGGACGTCCACGGCGTAGATTTTTCAATGCATAACGTTCACGAGCCAGTTTCTTTAAATGTCGTTTAACAGCAGCCGCACCTTTACGTTTACGCTCAGCGGTTGGTTTTTCATAGAACTCACGACGACGAACTTCCGCCAATACACCCGCTTTTTCACAAGCACGTTTAAAACGACGGATTGCAATATCAAAAGGTTCGTTTTCTTTAATTTTCACTGACGGCATTATATAATTCCAGTTATGTTAATATTGTTTATGAGGATACTTAATATCCACTGATCATGGGCAATTCGTAATTATACCTTTACTTTTATAATTTTCAAAAATCAATGTACGTTTTAGGCATAGAAACCTCCTGTGATGAAACTGGCGTAGCTATTTATCACACCAGCCAAGGCTTAATAAATCATATTTTATACAGTCAAGTCGACATGCACAGCGAATATGGCGGTGTGGTCCCAGAACTGGCATCACGTGACCATATTCGTAAATTAGTTCCACTCATCAAGCAATTAATGCAAGAAAGTCAGCTAAAATCTGCCAACATTAATGGTATTGCCTATACTGCAGGCCCAGGACTAATGGGGGCATTATTAGTCGGAGCAGCCACTGCCAAAAGTTTAGCGTGGACATGGCAAATCCCGGCAATTGCAGTGCATCACATGGAAGGGCATTTGCTGGCACCAATGTTAGAAGAAAACCCACCACAATTCCCTTTTGTAGCATTATTAATTTCTGGGGGCCACACACTATTAGTTAAAGTTGAAGCAATTGGTCAATACCAATTGCTCGGCCAGTCCCTTGATGATGCTGCTGGTGAGGCATTTGATAAAACTGCAAAAATGCTCGGACTGGGCTATCCAGGAGGGCCAAAATTATCTGTTCTTGCCGAACAGGGCACACCACAAATTAAATTTCCACGCCCAATGACTGACAGACCTGGATTAGACTTCAGCTTTAGCGGCTTAAAAACTTTCACCCTTAATACTTTCAACAGCTCTGAAAAAACAACCCAAGACAAAGCAAATATTGCTGCCGCTTTCCAACAGGCAGTTGCCGAAACACTTAGCATTAAATGTAAACGTGCATTGCAACAAACTGGCTTAAAAAGACTGATAGTTGCAGGTGGAGTAAGCGCCAACAAGCAAATTCGTGAATTTTTAACTGAAATGACTGACAAAGAACACGCAGAAATCTACTTCCCAAGGCTCGAATTTTGTACCGACAACGGCGCTATGATTGCCTACGCTGGTTCCCAGCGCCTAATTTCAGGACAACAACATCAAGAACTAAATATTTTTGCGCGCCCACGTTGGCCTATTAGTGAATTGTATTAAATTAAGACAATAGACACCCATTTTAGCTTTCACCTATTCATCTCCATTGATTAACCGCTTAATATTGCTTTTATGCCGCCAGAGCAAAAATACCATCATAATAAATGAGGCCATAACAACAGAGGCATCCCCTACTATAAGCCATGCATATAATGGAGATATAATAGAGGCACACAATGCTGATAAAGAAGATATTTTGCCGACCTTATATATCAGTAACCAAGTACCTACAAATGCAAATCCAAGTGCCCACGAGAATCCGAGTAAAACACCAATTGAAGTAGCAACACCCTTACCCCCTTTAAACTTAAAGAACACTGGATATAAATGCCCTAAAAAAGCAGCCAGTCCAATGGCCGCCAATAACTCCAAAGATACCCCCATCAATCCAGCAACATAAACGGGAAGCAACCCTTTAAGTAGATCTCCTAATAAAGTAATGGTCGCGGCTTTTTTACCACCAATACGCATGACATTTGTAGCTCCTGGATTTCCTGAGCCCTGCTCTCGAGGATCTGGAAACCCCATCAATCGGCATGTAATAATTGCACTGGAAATGGATCCTATAAGATAGGCAACCGGAACAAATAACCAAACTATCATGTAACTCTTTCCTTATTCAGAACTTGTAAGCGGAACAAATTTCCCTGATACTTACTACTTTTTAAAATGCACATCATAACCGGAAACAGCAATGGACATCATCTTTTTAGGCGGGCTTGAAATTGAAACAATTATCGGTATTTATGATTGGGAAAGGGAAATTAAGCAAAGAGTTATACTCGACATTGAAATGGGCTTTGATATCCAGAAAGCTGCAGAAACTGACGACATACAATACACGCTTGACTACAAAACCGTGTCCAAACGTATTATATCTTTTGTAGAAACAAGCCAATTTCTTCTTGTTGAAAAGTTAATCTCTGAAATAGCTACTATTATTCGCAATGAATTTAATGTCTCTTGGGTAAAAATAACGCTCAATAAAAAAGGGGCTATTCGTGGAGCTAGTGATGTTGGCATTACCATAGAGCGAGGAAATAAGTAAGCCATGCCAACAGGATACATTAGTATAGGCAGCAATATCGACAAGGATAAACACATACCTGCCAGTCTTGAGGCACTTGATCTGCATTTCGGCAACCTCAATATTTCCAGTATCTATGAAACAGCTCCAATCGGCTTTATAGGAGATACTTTTTACAACCTTATAGTTGGCTTTAACTCTCAATTAAACGTAAAAGAAGTCGCCAAAATACTGCGTAAAATCGAATTAGATAACGGTCGCACCCGTGACAGTCAGAAATTTTCTTCTCGAACTCTCGACTTAGATCTTATTCTGTATGATGCTTTGATCATTAACGATGGTCGTCTACAGATACCGCGTGATGAAATTGAACGTTATGCTTTTGTACTTGAACCCCTAGCAGAAATAGCTCCCAATCTAAAACATCCAATTAGCAGCTTATCGTATGCTGATCTATGGAAAAAATTCGACAAAACGAATCTACATCAACATCGCATTACACCCATCTGAATTCATTAAAATTGATTTCAGCAGTGCAAGGTACGGCCTCCGTCTACCGTAATTACTTGTCCAGTCATGTAATCAGCATGTTCGATTAAAAACCAGATCGCCTTAGCAATATCAATCGGGTCTCCATTACGCCGCAAAACAACTCGTTGTATAATGTCTTGTTGTTCTTGTTCGGACAAAGTCTTCTCAGGCCATATTATAGCGCCTGGGGCCACTGCGTTCACTCGAATCGCGGGACCTAATTCTTTAGCTAAAACCTTAGTCATTGCTACCAATCCGGCCTTGGCTATGCTGTAAACAGGATAACCCTTTAAACCCCGCTCAGCGTGAATATCAGCAATGTTGATAATACACCCTTTATTTTTAGCTAATACTCCCGACAAGGCTTTTGACAAAAAAAAGGGTGCCTTTAAATTACTACCCATTAATTCATCCCACTGCAACTCAGTAACATCGGCCATAGCCGTTGGATAAAAGGATGACGCATTATTTATCAATACATCTATCCCACCCCATGCCACACCAGCTTCAGCAACCAACTTATCTAATTCCTCTGTATTAAGCAAATTAGCCTGCATCATATAGGCAGAATCAGGGCGAATCTGATTTAATTCATAACATAGCTCCAAAGCCGCTGCTTTTGATGCCTTATAATGCAAAAACACATTACAACCTTTGCTATGAAGCAAACGAGCACAACTAGCTCCAATGCGCTTGGCCGCCCCAGTAATTAATATATTCTTTTGCATAATACTCCCTTCTATATTTGTGATATTTCTGCTACCCATGACAATCAAGCTACAGTTAAAATCATAATCAGTAATAAAATAATCACCGAAAGATTCACATTAACTTGCCAAACAAATCAGCAAAGCATGAAGGGCAAAATAAGATGTTAATATACGGCGAACAGCATTCAAGTACATAAACCTTCAAAAAGCAAATATAGCTTGTATTACTTTAGAACATTCAGATATCCCAAATTGACTTATAATGAATTCAATCTATTCTTGCGATCTTTAGCTATATGTTTTACTAATCAAAAAATATTAAACTTTAATCAGACCCTAATTGAATCATTATTCAACAGAACCACCGGAGAGAAAATGAACGAGTTCATTAAAAAGCTTTTAAA
>CAJAHC010000021.1 GCA_903939355.1 uncultured Methylococcaceae bacterium
AAAAAGTTCTTCAGTACCAGTTGCTTCTAAGGCTTCTTGGAGGCCAGCTCTAGATTTTCCAGTAGCAACAGCCAGTTGATATCCTGTCTCTTTTAGATGTAGCAACATATCATAAACACCAGGAAAAAAATCAGCTTGGCTAAGTTGTTTTGATGCGGATTGTTTTCTGAAATAGGAAAGTATCAGTGACTGCGTTTGTTGGTCTGCGTGAGGAAATAAGGTTTTAACCGCATTTGGGGTGCTTAAGCCAATAACATTTTTTGTTGCTTGAGTGTCAGGAATGGTGCAATTATATTCACGTGCTGAATTTTGCAGGCAATCGATAATCCAGTCGATTGAGTTGACCAGGGTGCCATCCCAATCAAAAATAAGCAGATCAAATCGATTCTTCATTGTTTAATAAATTCATGAGTTGCAACGGTAAGGGTGCCGAAATAGTCATTTTTTCATCGGTTACAGGATGCTTGAATTTTAAAGTTTCTGCGTGGAGAAACATCCGTTTATAACCTTTATTTTTAAACAACTTGTTTATCTCATCGATACCATAGCGATCATCACCTACTATGGCATGCCCCAAGCTTGCAGCGTGAACACGAATCTGATGGGTTCTCCCTGTCTTTGGAGATGCCTCAACCAAGGTTGCGTTACGAAACAATTTTATTCGCGTGAATAATGTTTCTGCAGCTTTGCCTGCTTTACTAATAACGACTATGCGCTCACCGCCTTTACTAATATTTTTTAATAAAGGAGCGGTAACAATCAGCTTCTTTCTATCCCATTGCCCAGCTAATAAGGCTTGATAAGTTTTTTTAATTTCACTGTTACGAAAAAACTCTTGTAATTTTCGCAGGGCACTTCGTTTTTTAGCGATGAGAAGACAACCAGAGGTATCTTTATCGAGTCGATGTACCAGTTCTAGAAAACGAGCTTCTGGTCGCATTAGTCGAAGACCTTCTATGATACCTGAGCTTACGCCACTACCACCATGCACAGCAAACCCCGCAGGCTTGTTAATGACCATGAAGCCATCATCTTCGAATAAAATACCTTGTTGTAAGGCAGCTTGTAACCCTTTTGGGACAAAGGATTCTTCGCTGCGCTCGGCAACTCTTACAGGAGGAATTCTGACAACGTCACCAGCAGCTAAACGGTATTTGATATCTACACGACCTTTGTTGACTCTAACTTCACCTTTTCTTACGAGTCGATAAATTCGGCTTTTTGGAACGCCTTTTAAGCGGGAAATTAAAAAATTATCCAATCGTTGATCGCAATTATCTTCATTAATTTCGACGTAGATAACTTGGGGTGTTTGATTTTCTTCTATACTCATGTGGTAAATAATAACAGCATATAATGATAAATCATTCTTTAAAATTGATGTAAGGCGATAAGGTTGTTATATTAGACATGCTTTTGAGAAAAATATAGTTAAGAGCTCTATAGATTTCATTAAAGAAACTGACTTTGAGCAGCTAAATGAAGATTAACACAAGGATTATTGTGTGATTAGGGCTTCATTATACGATTTTGGGTTCATCGTTCGACCCTAGACGAGCGATTTTTTAATACCTGTTTAAAACAGAATTTACCACCAAAGACTGCATAAATTTTAAATTAGCATCTGTTTGGGCGCATTCGATGGCTTCTTATATGAAAGCCTAAATAAACGTAAATATGCGTGGAGGAGGGAACATAACCCCCCCCTATAAAGTTAAGTTGATTGTGTGTTTTTTAACCTTTCACTTAGTGTTTGTATTGATACGCAAGAGATGCAATTACAAAAACAGTCTA
>CAJAHC010000022.1 GCA_903939355.1 uncultured Methylococcaceae bacterium
GATTTCATTGTTAAAATAAACCGTGAAAGGCTGAATACTCATATCTTTTTTTAATTTAAAATATTCTACCAAAGGCTTAGCTTCACAGGGCAAGGCTGTATAGATAAAAAACTTGTATGAAGGTGGATGCATGATTAAGATAGGTGGTCGCTTATGTTAAATTTTTATAAAAAATTTTAGGCTTCAAAAAACACCCTTAAAACTAGCTATTTTCTAGACTAAAATAAGTAACAATAAACCACAACAGATTATGCAAATGATCAACAGATGGCGGCTTTAACTCCATGTTTATAAATACCTTACCCATTATATTTACCTATACTCAGCTATTTTCAATTTATGAGGCCGCTATCTTTTTAACCGCCCTTTTTTTTCTGATTTATTTTTACACGCCTGAGGTTACTAAAAACTGGACCAAAAAGCCAGATATCACCATCTATGATACATTCCATTCTGCGTGGCTGGGGAATATGAAATTATGGCTGGCATTTTGGCCCTTTTTCTTACTTGCCAATATTGTTCTTTATTACATAGATTACCGAATATTGAATATAACCTACACGATAAATAGCTGGAAAACTGTACATGGCATGATGCTTCTGCCAATTGTCTGGTGGACAATGTCGGTTTGGCGTTGTTCTGGACACACCCGACATAAAATTTGGAGCAGTGCCGCACGCACCCTCGTTGTTTTTTTTATGCTGGAATATATCATGCGCTTTGTTATCAGCACTCAATACCCCAGCACTTTCTTTGACTGCCGATTATTGATAATGGAATACGGTGACTGCCTGTAAAAACGCAAAGAGGACTATTCAGTTATCTTGCAAACGCACTGCCAACACATCGCAAGTCGCATGGTGCAAAACCCCGTTGGCAGTAGAGCCTAACAACAACGCCAAACCATGTCGACCATGTGAACCGACAATAATTAAATCAACCTTATTTTCATTGGCAACCCTAACTATTTCTGTCTTGGGACTACCCATTTCCAGCCACTGCCTATCTTCAGAGACCATCAATTTTTCACCCAGCTTAGTCAAGTTCTTTTTTGCTGTCGCCATCAGCTCAGTAGTTAAATCAAAATTAAACGGAATATCCGCGCCATATCCAGCATCTATCATTGGCATATTATCAACCACATGAATAATGCTCAATTTTGCCTGATATTTATTGGCTAGATCCTGAGCTCGATAAACAACCGTGTTATTGTGCTCATAAAAATCCACTGCCAGTAATATATGTTTATAGCTTTCCATTATCGCTCCTATTTAACGCCAGCAACCTCAGGGAATAAAAACGCCATAACCTGATAAGTACCGAACAAATATAAAAATGCCAGACCTAAACTAAAACTTAAACTTTTTTCCAAAGCGTTACTGATGATATGGCCAGTAATTGCCCAATGCCAAACAATTAAACTCAGCACCAACAAAAATACGGCCAAACCACCGTGGCCTAACTCCATGGTCGCTATTCCAGGTATAGCAAAAAAACTAATTAATGCATCCGTCCCTAATACCGCTGATAACACCTGACAAAACCGTCCCAATTTACGCGCCAGATACAACATAAGCCAGACGCAACCAAACACCAACACTAAATCAACCGCTATCTGCATTAACACACCAAGACTATCAAAATGCATGCTTAACATTAACACCCGAACAGCAACATAAATACCTGACATCAGCCCCAGCAAAAAAACAGAATAAGGTAAATCCTGTGGTTTTTTTTTGAACAGGCAAATTTCAAACAACAACTTTATAGTGTCATACATGTAGGTTTTCTCTAGGTAGCGTTTTCAATCTTTTCTTCTGCTTCCATCCAAGCCATTTCAGCTTCATCAAGCGCTTTATCAACTTTTACTTTTCTTTCCAATGTTTGCTTCAATAACATTTTAGCCGATTCGTCATAAATGTCAGGATCAGCTAATTGATGCTCCAAATCTCGTTGTTCATTGTGATATTTTTCAACCGCCATCTCGGCTTTTTTTAAGGCATCGAACAAGGGCTTATGTTTTTGCCTTCGCTCTGCATCCAACTTTCGTTGATCTTTACGAGATACCGATGGTGCAAATTCTGCAACCGTTTTATCATCGCCCCTTTTCTGCTCAGTCAGCCATAAGCGATAATCGTCAAGATCCCCATCGAAAGGTTGAACTTTACCACCAGCAACTAATAATAACTGATCTGTCACTGAACGTAACAAGTGTCTATCATGTGATACGACTACGATAGCACCCTGATAATCTTGCAACGCCACACTTAAGGCATGACGCATTTCCAAATCCAAATGATTGGTTGGCTCATCAAGTAACAATAAATTGGGGTTTTGATAAACCAGCAATGCTAATACTAAGCGAGCTTTTTCGCCTCCAGAAAAAGGCCTCACTATATCGAGCACCTTATCGCCTTGGAAATCAAAACCACCCAAAAAATTACGTAAGTCTTTTTCCGTTGCTTGTTTATTGAGTCGCTGTAAATGCCATAACGGGCTTTCATCAAGTTGCAATTGCTCTAACTGATGCTGGGCAAAATAACCAATTCTTAACGCATCCGCCTCATGCCTTATACCTGATAAAGGCAACATGTCACCCGCCAACACCTTAATGAAGCTAGACTTACCCGCGCCGTTTGGACCCAAAAGCCCAATACGATCTCCCGGTGAAATTGATATGCCCGCTTGCTTAATAACGCAATTTGAGTCATAACCAATATCCACTTTATCCAAGGATAATAATGGATTGGGCATCTTCTCCGGTTTTGCAAAACTAAAATCAAACGGCGAATCAACATGTGCCATGGCAATTAATTCCATGCGCTCCAAGGCCTTAATTCGACTTTGTGCTTGCCTGGCTTTGGTCGCTTGCGCTTTAAAGCGATCAACGAAACTTTGAATATGTGCAATTTCGCGCTGCTGTTTTTGATAAGCGGATTGTTGTTGCGACAACTTCTCCGCACGCATCCTTTCAAAAGCAGAATAGTTGCCGGTATATATCTCGGCTTTATTTTGTTCAATATGGACAATATGATCGGTGATAGTATCGAGAAAATCTCTATCATGAGAAATCAACAACAAAGTACCGGCATATTTACATAACCAATCCTGTAACCAAATAACAGCATCCAAATCTAAATGGTTAGTCGGTTCATCCAATAATAATACATCTGAACGACACATTAACGCCTGAGCCAAATTAAGCCGCATGCGCCAACCGCCTGAAAATGAGTTGACGGCGTTGTGTTCTTGATCTGCAGTAAAACCCAGACCATTCATTAATCGGGACGCTCTGGCCTGAGCCGTATAACCACCGATGGTTTCCAAAGCGGCATGATATTCAGCTTGCTTTAAACCGTTGTCGTCTTGCTCAGCAAGCGCCAACTGTTTTTGTAAACGTCTTAATTGCTGATCGCCATCAATTACATAATCAATAGCAGAACTGGTAACGGCCGGTGTTTCTTGGGCAACGTGAGCAATCTCCAGATTTGGCGGCATGGAAAAATCACCCTCATCCAAATGCAATTCATTTTTGACCAGCGCAAATAAACTGGACTTCCCAGCACCATTTGCACCGGTAAATCCGACTTTTTGACCTTTATGAATTGTAAAAGAAGAGTTGGCAAACAAAACCCGCACGCCACGGCGTAGGGCTATATTTTTAAAATTTAGCATTAAGTCTCAAATAACGGTTGTAAATTAAACGCTCAGTAAACGTAAAACAAGTAACAAAACTGTCTAAAACCAGTCTCTTTTAACCAAATCCAGAACTATAAGCTTGCGTTTTATTACACAAAAATCAAGTAGTTTCTGATTATGACGAATCATAGCCAATCCCGTCTGTCTATTTCACCCACCATATTATTGGCGGCAAGTATCAGTGTTGGTACAAAATCATGGGCAGTTTGCAAAGCACTACAAAGTAGGACAAGATCTTCAATGTACTCATGAACCATCTGGTTTCTAAGATGTCGTACAAGCATCCATTCATCTGCAGATTTTATAAATCCAAAACGTTCAGCACAATCAAGGTTATCCATGAATACAGATTGTTTTTCACCCAAAGTGGTTAAGAGTAAAGGCAATAGCTTATCTCCCAAGGTATCTTGCAATCGACAAAACCTACCAACAAAAGCTTCTACCTGCTCCGCCAAATCAACATCCTTTTCAAGCAAGACAGCTTTTTCAAGCGTAAATAAACTTGCAAATAAACGCTGATCTGTAATGCTGAGATACTTGCATTCTTTCTGCACGACTCTTACTAAAAATTGCAGCCGCAAGAGATTTTTTGGTTCTACAATCACAATATAACTCCTTCTTTAAAAGCCACATCATGAATTGGCAAACGCATAAGATTCGGAGCACTGAGCAATACGTCTACTTTACGGCCATTCATTAATCGAGACACTTTTGCAGCCAACTGTGCAGCCAGAAACGCAGGATTGTCTACTGGCTCTGGCAATTCAAGCATAAGATCAAGATCACCACCCTGCTTAGTGTCATCGATTCGAGAACCAAAAACTCTCACCCGTGATTGAGTTCCCGCCAATTGATGAGCAAGTATCCGGATAGCTGCGATTTGATGGTCAGTCAGGCGCATTTATTACTTCCACCCTAATATTACGCATTAATAAGTTTATATATTTCAACTACTAACCCTCTAGATTAATTGAGACTGATTATAGCAAACCTTGTCATTCCGCTAAAACACTTAACGCTTTAATGAAGACGTCATCTAATCTCATGTCAACTAGCAACAGCAGTGAGGTAGCCAAGCTTATTGACTGTCTTTATATCGAAGACTAATGTTAACCAAAGACCAGCCACCAAAAAATAGATTGATACCAAAAAGCAAGCCCAATAACCATTCTGCTGTACCCGGCCATCCCATCCAAACGACTATCGCTAACAGCAATGCAGTTATCCCACTAAACAACACATGACCCCAATGGGCCATTGGGCGCATCATAAAAGAAAAAGCGATTTTAGACAGTCCTTCCAACGTAAAAAACACAGTCATTAATAACGTTAACGTCAAAATACCATCCAGCGGCTGTGTCAAAAACAGATAACCAATGATAGCTTGCGTAGCGCCCATAAAAAGCCACAACCCAAATCCCGGCATTTGTGAGAAGAATAATGCTCGACTGATAATAAATATGCCACTGAACAACAAAATCCAACCGAGTGAGACCACAATCGCCACGGTAAAAAAGTGCGGTGCCATTATTGCAATCACGCCTAAAATAATCAGAAAAATACCTTCCGCCAAAAATAATTTCCAATGCGTTTGGAAATAATGCTGCATTCTTTCCTGTATCTGTTTGATTTCTTTTGTGCTGTTTTCTATGTTCATCATGATTTTCACCCAAAAAATGTTAAAAATTACCTTAGCAACTGGCTATTGGTTGTTTTTATAACTTACGCGCCTGTTTTAGTCGTTTTACAGTGTATGTCTGGCCTTTAAGAACTTATTGTATAACAACTTTCTCGTTATCATTGATTAGTAACGGCTACACACTCCATCACAATTAACTGCTTTAACAGAATAGATCAAAAAATACGACTGTCTTATCTAAATAATAAGAGAAAATCGTTGGGAAGCAACC
>CAJAHC010000023.1 GCA_903939355.1 uncultured Methylococcaceae bacterium
ACTGAAACACTTGAGAATGCTGTTACTGTCATACCTTGGATACCAAACTTATCTGAACTTGTAGTTACAACCGTGACGCCACTTGCCCAAAGTTGCATTGATTTCTTAAACTCTTCGACACTAATTGTCATTTAATTCTCCGATTTGAGTATATTTTTTACTAGGTTGGTTTATTAAAAACTTGTAGCTAGTATTTATCTATAAAATTAAAACATGTTACAGCACATAAAGTATCTTGTTAAAAAATCACCGCTACGCTTTAAATTTTATCAAGTTCTTATAAAAATGCTCTATTCTTTAAGTACTAACTTAAGCGTCTATTCAGAACAGGAGCACAAGAAATGACTATTAATGATTTAAGACAAAATCCACTGAAACAATCTAAGTTGGGATATATGACTGAGCGACGTAACTCAGAAAATACTCTACATTTAACTGCCTGGTTGAAAACCATAGCGCTTTGTTATCATACCTATCCAGCGATGGAAAGACGTAACGAACAAAGGCGTAATGAAAAGCAGGGAGTTCATACATTAACTGAGAGTAACCAGTCATATCAGAATAATAGTATTACATACAGATTATTTATTTTTACAATCGCCGAATTAAAACTAATCGAGGCATTATACATGAGCAGTATTGAATAAATTATTGGTTTAACCCGTTTGAAATTGTAGAGAAGCTCTTACACAACGTAAAACTCCATAACTATATTGACCTTCAAATATGTCATATACCGGTTTCAAGGCATTTTTCTGTCCATTCGGTAAGTTTAATATTGCTTCTTCAATTTGATTAATCTCCTTTATAGGCAATTCCATAACCTCCATTAACTGCACCATACCTTGTTCTAGTGCCTGCGAAAAATGATTATAAATTGTTTCTTCTTTTAACGATCTTGCTGCAGCTATTTTTTCTACACTGTAACCTAGCTTATAAAGATTCACAGATTCTTTGACGGTTTCTGGAGCCTCTACTTTATCCATATAATTCTCTACCACAGCTAAAAATTGATCCCCATAAAGCGTCAGTTTCCGTTCGCCTACGCCAATAAGTAAAGCCATTTGTTGGCGATTAGAAGGTTTGGCTTCAACCATTGCCATTAGAGTTGCATCATTAAAAATAATATAAGGCGGAACATCTTGTGTATCAGCAATCTCTCGACGTTTTGCTCGGAGGGCATCCCATAGATCAAGATGGTTATCTGTTTTGATAACAAATGAACTATTACTTTTTTTATGGCCTTTACTTTTAACAGGGTTAATGTCTTTACGTAACATCAATTGTTGCTCTCCACGAAGAATCGGGCGACAAGCATCGGTAAGTTCTAATACCCCAAAATGGTCAAAATTAACTGAAACCAGGTTCCGAGCAACCAACTGTCTAAATACTGAGGACCATTGTTGCTCATCCAGCTCTTTTCCTATGCCAAAGGTTGATTGTTTATCATGGGCAGAAGTTATAATTCGATCAGTTAATTTACCCCGCAATACATCAATCAAATAGCTCACACCAAACCGTTGTCCAGTTCGATAAATACATGATAAGGCTTGCTGAGCAACGAGTGTTCCATCCCAAGTTTTAACTGATTCCAAACAGGTATCGCAATTGTTACAAGGGTGTTCTAGTTGATCGCCAAAGTAATTTAACAAGGCCTGACGGCGGCAATTAACTTGTTCGCATAAAGCCAGCATCGCATCTAGTTTATGCAGTTCCAAGCGTTTATGTACTTCATCAGCATTAGAATCAGCAAGCATGCGCCTTAAGGTGATAACATCCTGCAGACCATAAGCCATCCAAGCATTAGCTGGCAAACCGTCCCGCCCTGCTCTTCCGGTTTCTTGATAATAAGCCTCAACACTTTTAGGCAAATCCAAGTGACCTACAAAACGGACATTAGGTTTATCAATACCCATTCCAAAAGCAATGGTTGCGACAATGACCAATCCATCCTCCATTAAAAACCGATGTTGATGCTGATAGCGTAAATCGTTACTCATACCAGCATGATAAGCCAAAGCATTGATGCCTTTTGTTCTTAACCATTGTGCGGTTTCATCAACCTTATTTCGAGATAAACAATAAACAATACCTGCATCACCGGGATGTTCGGCAAGAATAAAATCAAATAATTGTTGCCGGGCATTATGTTTTTGTACTATTCGATAACGTATATTGGGGCGATCAAAACCGCTAAGAAAAAGTGGTGCTTGTGTCAGATTTAGACGTAGTTTAATTTCTTCTCTCGTTTTATCATCTGCAGTTGCTGTCAAGGCAATTCGAGGGATGGCTGGAAATTGCTCGTGTAATAATGAAAGTTGCAAATAATCAGCACGAAAATCGTGCCCCCATTGAGACACACAATGCGCTTCATCAATTGCGAACAAAGCAATCTGAATACGTTTAAACAAGTCTAAAGTTCGACCTGAAGTTAATCTCTCCGGTGCGATATAAAGCAAATCCAGTTCATTATTGAGTAATTGACGTTCAATATTCCTAACTTCTTCACTAGTTAAAGTCGAATTCAGAAAGGCTGCTTTTACGCCTAACTGGAGTAAAGCGCTGACCTGATCTTGCATTAATGCAATTAATGGAGAAATAACTATACCTACGCCATTCCTAATCAAAGCAGGAATCTGGTAACACAACGATTTACCGCCACCCGTAGGCATTAATACCAAAGCATCTTGACCAGCTAATAACTGCTCAATCACTTCCTGTTGCTGCCCCCTAAAATGATCATAACCAAAAACAGTTTTAAGTATTTCAAGTGGCTTTTTAGGTAAGTCTTCTTTCATACTACGATAATATTTCGTCAATCAAGTAAACACTTTATAATAGCCCTATTATACAGGACTGCAGGGAACTCACGCCTACTCTATGACCAACTTTACAAATAAGTTTTCAACCCGACTGGACAAACTTGTAACAACCAACCAACAAAATCTACTCTGTGGTGGCTTTAAGGGTATTGAAAAAGAAAGTCTGCGAATCGGTAAAGATGGCTTTATTGCACATACACCGCACCCAACTGCATTAGGTTCAGCACTGACCCATCCAACAATTACTACGGATTACTCTGAATCCCTAATTGAACTAATTACGCCACCCTTTGCTGATATAAAAGATAGCTTGGCGTATCTGAATAATATTCACCAGTTTGTTTATGATCATCTTGATAATGAAATTTTACTGGCAGCAAGTATGCCTTGTGGAATTAATGGAGATGAAAGTATTCCTATTGCAGAATATGGAAGCTCCAACATTGGCCGCATGAAACACGTTTATCGTCATGGTTTATGGCATCGTTACGGTAGAACCATGCAAGCTATTGCAGGAATACATTTCAATTATTCTGTACCAGAAAAACTATGGCCGGCTTTACATCAGCAAGAAAGTACCATACTTACTCTAGAGCAATTTAAAGACGAAGCTTACTTTGGTTTAATTAGAAACTTTCAACGACTGGGCTGGTTAATCCTCTATTTATTTGGTGCTTCACCGGCTATTTGCAAAAACTTCTTCAAAAGCCGTCCAGAATTAATGGCACAATTTGAAGAATTTGATAGCGGTACACTTTATCACCCGTATGCAACTTCATTACGAATGAGTGATATCGGGTATAAAAGTAAGAATCAAGCTACCTTGCAAATAGATTACAACTCTCTTTCGGGCTATGTCAGTAGTCTTAGTCAAGCTATAGAAACACCCTACCCTGATTATGAAGACATTGGTGTTTGTGTTGATGGTGAATACCGCCAACTTAACTGCAATATTCTACAAATAGAAAATGAGTTTTATAGCACCATTAGACCTAAACAAATTATCGATTCTGGTGAAAAACCAACACTTGCACTTAAAAAACGTGGTGTACGTTACATTGAAATGCGTTCACTCGATTTAGA
>CAJAHC010000024.1 GCA_903939355.1 uncultured Methylococcaceae bacterium
CAAAAATTACCACTACAACACAAACATTCAACTTACGGCTCTTATTCTGTCTACTCTGTTTTTCACAGTCCAAATACCCTTCAGGTTGTTTTCTGACTGTTTTATGAGTGTTTTATTATCCTTCTTGCACACCTGCGAGGTATTAATGAGCCGCGTTCGCTTCTTCACTATGATCACGCCCAGTTTGCCCGCTGCGGCCGTTACGGCGTTATTACAGACAACCTGACTAACAACCTGCAATACACTAACGCTGAGGCCACTACAGCCAACTATTTCCCTATTAACTCACTCAAGTCGCTATCACTGCTTTACTGACTACTTTTACACCCAAACCGCTACTTTTCTGCCACCACTCTACCCTAAGCCGCCTTCGCTTCAACGCTATGACACGGCTATGAATTGCCCACATTTTACAACTGTATTTACGTTCATTAATTATTTATTAGGATCAATAATCACTGGCGAATTGGTCGCATAAGGATTATTGGGTGAACTGTTGCTGTATTGTGACCCATAAGTCCCATAAGGGTTGTTGATGGAATCAGGGCTATATTGGCTACCGTATCGGCCATAAGGATTGTTGGTAGAGTCAGGTGCATATTGATTGCCCCCTAATTGACCTAAATACTTACCTGTTTCTTTATCGTATATCTCAACTGCATTGGCTGTTGTAGCTGCCATGAGCAGTAATAAAGCGATAATTATTTTCATTTTATTCTCCTTAAAAAACGGCATGACTGGCATTAAAGAATTATTCATAAATAATTTGACTTCTCAGGTCATGAAATTACTCCATATGTTATGCCCTGGTTATAGGGTTTTAAATTACTAAGTACAAAATGCCCTAGCTTGATCAGGATATCCCTGTTTCAAAATGGGTAAAAACGTCTTTAAGACCACTGTTTGGATACTATGCCTTTCACATCGAAGGACTGCATCAAGGCTTTGTAATTAATGGCTAGGGGTTGTTTGTCAGCTAAATCACGTAAGGTAAGTGCTGATAACAGTAAAAAGTGTTGCGATTGCGCATCCAGATCCAAGGTAACGGCCTGTAAACATTCCAATAAATGCTGACTGTCTTGCACTGAAAAAATCATGGCGATATTGTCAGAAACCAATGGTTTTATGGGCACAATGGTAATGGCTTGCAAACCATCAGACACGATATTAGGATCAAGCTCCAGCCATTTACATAACACCTTCATTTTCGATAGTTGGGGAATAGTCATGCCTTTTAGCCACTTTCTACCGGTTTCATAAGCAATGGTATTGGCACCATAAGCACGCAAGTTAAATTGATTGACAAAAAAAGCAACAGAGGTCGGTTTTTTATATTTAGTAAGCAAGGATTCAACCAAGTGCTGTGAGAAATTGTGTTTATGGGACTCTAAGTCATTCATATCAGACCAACCTCCTTTTAAGCACAACAATTAATTTTTCCAAAGCCACCAATTCACTTTCAGTGTCAACTCGTCGGAACGGGGCATTATTATGATATTTTTAATTTTAATGTTCAGCAAGGAATGGCAGTTTCTACAGATAATTGTCCTAACTGTCTTGTTTCAGG
>CAJAHC010000025.1 GCA_903939355.1 uncultured Methylococcaceae bacterium
ATATTTTTTAGCCAACCACAGTACATTAGTTCTGTAGCTGTCTTTTAAAATAAAGAAGAGTCTAGGGGCGACATTAAAAATATTTTCTTGTTGATCCTAGACTTTTTTTATACAAGGTATACTATTTATCTTGTAAACCACAAGGGGGCGACATGGCTTCGACGTGGGTAGCAAAACCTTAAGTGCATGCCGAGGACTGTACACCTCGTAAAATCTACAGAAAAAAAGTATTCGCAAACGACGAAAACTACTCAATGGCTCTAGCTGCTTAAACACAGCACCATTCCTTTGACCATCTGTGCTTATGCGGGTGGAGTTCAGTTCGCTGAACGCTCAGAGGTCATATACATAAGATCGCGCTGAAGTCTGTCCGGTGTGGATGCGCTAAAACCTTACGGAATCGCTGATGATTTTCTTGGCTCGACGGGTAGTCATTAGCTAAATTAAAGAGCGAGATAAGCATGTAGACCTTATGGCGGAGTACTTGCGGACGGGGGTTCAATTCCCCCCGCCTCCACCAATTCAGTATTTTAAGATGTTTTTTAAGGTACACTAAACCCTCAAGTCATAAGGCTTAGAGGGTTTTTTTATCCCTGTAAGATTCTACTGGGTTCCTTGACATTCAAATATTCTGGGGGGGATATAAAACAGGGAGGTACATTTACTTTTAGTAAATTAGACAGCCCCAAATGGCAATATCAGAAACCACCATAAAAGCCGAAAATCCCAATCTAGATAAGAATTACAAACTATCTGATGAAAATAGCCTGATTTGCTTAATTTACAGACTACCCTGATAGTTAACAAAATATCGTTGATTTTATCTGTAACTTTTTCGCTGGAGGGCTTCAAGCAATCATTGGAGTTATGTTTGATGGAGGAGGAATAAGTGAAATTAATTTAAGAGTGCTTTACTTAAAGGTCTATTTAAACTGTCATCAAGTTATACAACCACAACTTTTTAGCTCATAAATGGCATCATCTATGAATTGGGCATGGTGGTTACTGTTTAATTGCTCCAAGACACGGATTTTTCCCACACGCATCTGCGAGTCAATGTCATCTAAATTGATAATATCCCTATTTATTAGATTCAGTTCGTAGCACTTTATAATGAGTGCATAAAACTCTTCAGGATAAATTTTAAAGCAATAGATTAGAAGACTCGAGGCAAACAAAGGATTCTTTTCTTCCTCTATATTATATTTAAGTAAATAAGTGAGGTAGGTAACCAATTCTTCGCGTAATAATTGGCCCTTATTATAGAGTACGACTAAGGCCTTTAATCCGGCATCGCGTAGCTCATTATTAATACCTCTATTTTCAATTAGTTGCTTTAGCAAGCTAAGATCATTGCCACAAACGGAGGCTAGTATCCGTCCTAAACCTTCACTGACCAATGCACAGTCTGAATTAATTAATTCAATTCCATTCTTCTGTATAAAAAAATCAACAATGACTGGATAAGCGGCCTTTTCTTTAAACTGTGCGAGCAAATATAAAGCAGCTATAAAAGCTCTATGATTATGCCTAGCCCCATTTAATTGAGGATATTGCACTATGATATCTAACAAAGCAGGCGTAATAGCCTCTTTCTGTAATACAGCCTGATTTAGCGCTGTCTGCCTCAAAGAGTTATCATCGCTATTCAATTGTACTAATAGTTGATCTATCATCATCA
>CAJAHC010000026.1 GCA_903939355.1 uncultured Methylococcaceae bacterium
AGGCAACAATAAAATTATTTAACTTTGAATTAAGGAATAAACGACAAACAAGTAGCTATCTTTGAATGGTTCGCTTGCCTGTTGAAAGAGATATTAAAAACGTTCATCGTATAAAAAACTGGCTAGCAAAACAAGATTGTTAAGCCATTTCTAAAGATCTCTAGTGCTTATAATAGGCTCTGATTTTGTCGTTTCTTTGCAGTATTAAGCTATACATTAATATGTAGGTAATTATGAATACAGTAACAAAAAATAAAAATGCGCCTCTTAAACTGATCATTATTGGTGGAGGCTATGCTGGTTTATCAGCCTTGATTACCATGAGGAAACAAGCGCCGGATGCTGAAATTACCCTGATTGATCCACGCCCATATCATTTGATTATTACCCGTTTGCATGAAACAGTGTGCCATCCTCTCGACAGCATCCGAGTGCCTTATAGCTTGTTAGCTAAACGCTTTAATTTTATTCATAAACAGCAAGCCATTCAGTTCGATGAAGATCTCATTACAGCCTGGGACTCGAATAAGACAATACAGATTGGCGAAGAAAGCTTGCCATTCGATTATCTGCTTATATCCACAGGGTCACTACCTATTCAATCTGAGAATGAGCCGGATGTTTATGATCTGAATGCTATTTGTCAGCAAAGCTTTGCTATTATTCTGGAGCAATTTATAGCGAGCAAAGACGCGAATGAAAAAATCATCAATATAGTAGGTGCAGGTCCAACTGGCATTCAGTTTGCTTTTGAAATTGCTCATGTTCTTCTGGCTTGTCATGTAAAGTTTCGACTTAATCTGATAGAAGGTAGTGACACGCTAATGAGGGCTTTCCCCGTCGCTATAGGTCGTTATATCGAAAAGCGTCTATTCGAAAAACAGATCACAGTTCTTAAAAGCCAATTTTACAAGGGCAAACAGGGACATGATATTTTACTTGAAAACAGCCATTCAGGGGATAAATCTGCCCTTGCCTCTGACTTAACTTTATTGCTCCTGGGCAAAAAACCTGAACTCTTGCTGCATGCAAATAGTTCAGGCCAGGTTGTTCTGGGTCGCAAAGTTCTTACGCATATTTTTACAGCGGGCGATTGCTCATATTACGATGATTTTGGCTCAAATGTGATGACGTCACAATCTGCGTTACGTAAAGGCAAGGCCGCTGCCAACAATATTTTCAGAGAAGCCGGCATACTGCGTTTTTGTCTACCCTATATGCACCGGGAAATTGGTTATTTGATCAGTTTGGGCCCTGACGATGCAGTCGGCTGGATAGGCAGTAGAAATGCTATTATCAGTGGAATACCGGCCTTTAAAGCAAAAGAAATTATTGAGGCTCAATATGACTTATTACTCAAAGGGTTCAATAGTTATGTCATCTAATCTTGATAAGTAAAAATTGTTAATTTCATTTATTCTAGTATGTTGTAAATGTAAAACAGCAGTAAACCATCAGCTATTCTAATTTAAATGTAATCCTAAATAAGTGAGGAAATAATGTTTGGTTTAACCTCAAATAAAAGTGCTTCTGGAACAGGAAGTATCGTAATTAATCGACCGGCAGATAACTTATTCAACTTTATCGCCGTAGATTTTTTTGATAATTATCCAAAATGGTCGCCGGAAGTAAAGGAATTAAAGCTTCTATCGCCCCCACCATTGAAACTTAACAGTCTAGTCCGGCAGGTACGTATTGATAATGGACAGCGCAGTGAATCCACTTTTAAAATAACAACCTACAAAGTGGCTGAAAAACTGGTTTTCGAGGGTGTATCTAATGCCTATCGTTGCAGTTATGACTTTACTCCAATAAATTCTTCTGCGAATACTCAGCTTACATTTACTTTTGAATTGCTCAAACTTGAACTCTTCATGTTGCCATTTGAAAAACTAGTTTGCGTCGCTGTCCAGGAAGGCGCTAAACGTACAGTAAAAAATCTAAAGAATTTAATAGAGTCATCCTGAACAACGACAAGAACCCTCAAATAGTCAATAAAGTATATAGCTGGAGTGTATTTATGAATTTTCAAGTAGAAAAAGATAGCGGTATTATTCCGCAAATTTTAACCCAGATTCTGGATGGCTCCGTAAATGGCATCACGCTTTCTGATCCGGATCAGGCCGATAATCCCATAGTCTATGCCAACAAAGCCTTTGAAAAAATAACCGGCTACAGCAAAGAAGAAACTGTAGGCCGCAATTGCCGTTTTCTTCATGATCAAGATAAAGATCAGGAAGAGTTACAGAAAATTCGTAATGCCGTAAAAAATGTCAAACCAGTTGAAGTCACCCTGAAAAATTTTCGTAAAAATGGGGAATTGTTTTATAACAGACTGTCCATCACACCTCTTTTTGATAATGAAGGTCAGCTAATTTATTTCTTAGGTGTTCAGTACGACGTAACTGAGCAAATTCTTGCCCAGCAGCAAATTAAAACGTTAACCGATACGCTACATAAACTCAGCAACCAGTAAAATATCATGTCAAATTTCCATAAACAAGTCACTGTTCACTACACCGCCGAGCAAATGTACAATTTGATTAATGATATAAATGCTTACTCGACCTTCATACCTTTATGTATTTCATCTGAAGTTCATGAAGAGCAAGATCATAAATTGAGAGCAACTATAAAAATTGCCAAGGGTAACATCGGCTTTGAATTTACTACTGTTAATACCATGGAAAAGGATCGCTTCATTAAAATGAATCTTGAAAATGGCCCCTTCAAAACACTTAAAGGGGTATGGCAATTTACCCCGACTGAAACAGATGAGTGTATTATTTCCTTACACTTTGACTTCGATTTTTCCAATAAACTACTCGGCATTGCTTTAGGC
>CAJAHC010000027.1 GCA_903939355.1 uncultured Methylococcaceae bacterium
CCCGTTTACATAATTGAGTAATTCAGAATGTCTGACTTGAACCCGATTATCACTTACCTAGTTTTAAGAGAGCGTTCTTAAGTCTAGGTTAAGAGTGCGAGAAGTTTTAATTTAAGATCTAACAAAATCGGCATGCCAAATAAGATCAAGACAATTGAAGAATTGAGTTGTATGTTTCGCGAAGTAAATCACCACAATAGAAGTCAATTAAAATAAATATTTTGGCAAGAAAGCCTGGTATAAGCCCCAACAAGACTATCATGATTTTAAATGATGAAAACCACAGAGAAATAATTGAATCCTATAGTGAGCAGGATTGGAAACCTTTATTTGATTTGATTCCAGAAATCGAAAAGACTTCAAATTTTGGCGAAATAGTGGAAGGAGAGAGAGGGACCACTGGTATAATTCAAATGCCATATTATAAAGAATCTTCAATAATCACTCTATTTCTTAAAATTGCATATGAGCTACCTTTTATTATAAGTTTTGATTGGGGTTCCTGGGATGAAGGCCGAAATATTGCACAAAACGAGGATTTTGATTTTGACACTATTGATATACCAACTAAATGTAAGTTGATAACCGCAATCGTTCGTAATGATAGGTTTTGTGAAGGTACTTTAATTTCAGCATTTAATTCAGGGTTAATCCTAAAAATTATAAGATCAATAAGAAATAGCATTAAAAGAGATAACAAACCACAAAGGTAACAAATATCACTCTCTTAATTGACATTTATCACGACCATAATAAATATCTATCAACATTCTATATCGCATATAGCAGGTGTGCTGTTAAAAAGATAACAGAGGATTTTCATAGCTTGCACATGAATATTAAACCTAAAAACTACTATATGAATAACCTAATCAGACTACTATCAATGCTTACTGTTGCAGGCTTCATTCTGACCTCCTGCGAAGGACCGATGGGCCCTGCCGGGAAAGATGCAAATGAAAGTTGCACAACTTGCCATAACAGCGAAGTTGTTGAGGCGAAAGTTATTGAGTACGATCATTCTTTACATTTTTCAGGTGAGGCTTTTGAAGAGGGAACCAGGAATAACTGTGCTCCATGCCATTCACACCAGGGATTTCTGAATGTTATTGAAAAAAAGACTCCTGTAACTTTTACACCAAATCCGGCTGACGCAACAAAGTTCATTAATAATTATGTTGCTGAAGCATCAGCTCTTAATCTACCTGGCCGTATCACATGCTTTACATGCCATGATTCACTTCACACAAGCTACACTCAGGAAGATTTCATGCCTCTTTCAACAGTTGCAGAGGTTCCAATGACAATGTGGGGAGGAAGCAAAAAAATCAACTTTGCAAAAACATCTTCTAACCTTTGTGCAAAATGTCACCAGCCAAGACCGGTTACAGCTGCTTCAGGTAATGTAATTGACTATTCCAAGCTTGTTTCAGCTCCTACAACAACTTATAACCTTTCATCAATAAGTTACAGAACCGGTATTCACTACGGATCCCACGGAGCTATAGCTGCGGGTGTTGGTGCGATTGAATTTGGTACAGGCTATACCAATTCTGTACACGTTACATCAGCCTCATGTGCATTATGCCATATGTCAGCTCCAAGCGGGCTTGCAGGCGGACATTCATTCAATGCAGCAGGAAGCTTTACAGGTTGCAATGTATCTGGTTGCCACTCAACTATGAGTGCAACAAATACTACCTATACTGTAGCAGTAGCTGATGTAAAAGCAAAACTTACAGCACTTGCAACCAAAATCAATGCCATCGGAGCTGGTAAAGATATTTTGCAGAAAGATCCAACTGACAATCAGTACAATGGTTATTTCGATATCTTCGATGCCAGTGCAAACCCAACAGGTTACTGGAAAAATCCAAGCCAGGGCAACGTAGCATTCCCTGCTCTTACCAACGCGCAGTTCGGAGCAATCCTGAACTACCAGCTTGTTTTTAGAGATGCAAGTAAAGGCATACACAACTACCCATATGTTAAGAAGCTTCTTGAAAACACAATAGCAGCTATCTAATAGACCTGATCGATAATTAAGAAAGAGGCTGTCTCAAATGGGACAGCCTTCTTTTTAAATAAGCAGAGCTGCCCGTGTTGGCAGCTCCTCAGTCCAATCAATCGTACTCTTCTAGTTTACTAATGATCGTCTGAAATATTGTTATCTTCTTTCTGGCAGATCGTGTTATCTGACGGTACATGCTTTTGCTTAATACCGGATTCATATCTTATATTCTTCTTTAGCTTTCCGTTTTGCGTCAATATTGATTCTTACAAGGCTTATGATAGCAAAAAGATCATGGCCCCATACTCCTGCCAAAAGGATAGACAACTCCAAAGTACAAAAGGCATCTTTCTGCATAGTATAAAGAACAGTAATTATCTTATGCTTATAAGTGAAAACAAACTGTTGAAAATATATATTAATGGCCAAAATGTCTTTCCGAAATTTTTTTATAAAAAAAATGCGAAAATTTGCAACAAACTTCTTTTATGTAATTGATATATAGATCACAGCAAAGTATTTCCTCATATGATTCCAATCATTACAAAGTCCAGAAGATGATGGAAAAGTTTGTGGCAGATTTTGGCGGATTTTGTGGCAGATTCTGTGGCAGAAAGCTCAAAACCCCTTGATTATCAAGGGGTTTTGAGGGTGTAAGGGCGGTGCGGACGGGATTGATCTCCCTTCGGTCGATCGGACCCTTTCCTCCACGGGTTACCTTGCGAACGAAAACAAAAATGCTGCACAGGCAGCATTTTACGTATTTTAAACCATCCGCTTTTGCCAGCAAGCTGTCAACACTTCTGGTTTAAAATACTAAAGCCACGTTACGGGACGGGATTGATCTCCCTTCGGTCGATCGGACCCTTTCCTCCACGGGTTACCTTGCGAACGAAAACAAAAATGCTGCACAGGCAGCATTTTAC
>CAJAHC010000028.1 GCA_903939355.1 uncultured Methylococcaceae bacterium
CACAGTCATTCCAAGATTGTGAAACCATGCAATGCCTTCTTGAACCATTGAAACTTCAAGCAAATATTTACCTGGGATGGTTGGTAGATTTATAGAAAGTGGTTCAGAATAGGATTCATTGGGAGCGATTGTGCTATATAAGTCTATTCTTGAGTCCCATCCTGGCTGTTTTGAAGAATCGTTTGAAGGACTTCTTATAGGAACAAATCGATATGATAAACGAATGGGGCCTTTTGTTGAGACTGTACTAAAGCTGTGCTTTGTTAAATTGGAGATTACAACATAACCAATAAATTGTTTCTCAACAACACTACCTAGAATCTGTAAGTTAATATTCTTGGCAATTTCATTGGAAATCAAATCATGTGTAGTTTCTGCGTGGCTATGTTGGCATGGCTCTGGGCTTATTTGTATAACATTTTTCGACATCTCATCAACAAAAGAAGCTGGAATATTACGAAACTCAGCATAGCCTAGAAGTCTAACAACATAAGAGATACAGGGATTAGGTAATCTATAACCTGGGGGCTCATTACCGGAATAACCATTAAGCGTCGGTAAGTTCAAATCTTGTGCCAATATCATGCCATCTAGTTCTGATAAGTAAAAAGGTTCATTACTTTTTTGTGTTACAAATAATACAGCACCGCTAGGTAATGTGGTTGGTAAATAACCATGGAGTTCTTTTTGACGATTATGCCAATCCAGTATCGGAGTGTTGTTGGGCTTATAGAAAAGCACTTCACCAGAAAGCAGTACTATTATAAATATTGCCAAAATTACTCGCTGAAAAATATTGCTTGGCGAAATCTTCAGAAACAAATTTTCAATCCCTACAGCTACCAGAATCGCAATTGGTAATAACATCACTAATACTATTCGTGAAATAGCTCGAATTGATCCAAGACCAGGTATATAAAACAACCCTTTATAAAGCGATAAGCCGCCAATGCTAATTGTCACCAAAAAAAGTAGTATTAAAGAAATAGAAACCATTCGACCTAAGTCATAATTCAATTTTTTATACCAAATACACCAGATGCCATAAAGTGCAAAACACCAAACACCAATACCAAAAAATAGTTGGTGCTCCCATCGCATTGGGATATCAGTAACCCATGCACCAATCCACGAACTTAAGATAGAGTTGTCAGCCAAAAGGTAACTTGATAATCTTGGCAACATACTGGAGATTTCTGGCCATGAGCGCAAAAAATCATAATCCGCCATAACAAAACGATATTTAACCAATAGAAGTAAAATACTTAAACTAGCTACTGTAAATACTGTGAAAAAATAATACTTTGTTTTTGCAAACTCCTCATGCCAGTGCTCTTTAATGTCCGAAATAAATTCTTGCCTGTTAAAAACTAAATAAGCCGGCAAACTTCCGAGCAAAAGTAAAATAAGAAAGAGTCCAAGATAAATGGAGCAATAAAATTGCACTGCAACCCAAAATGCAACCGCTCCAAGTGAAGCGATTTTCCTTCTTGACAAAAATAACCAAAAAGCAAGGAACGAAAGAGGAATAGCAAATCTATAATTAAGCTGAGCATGACCCTCTTGAAAAAGTACCGGTAATGCAAAAGAAAAGACAAAACTACCTGCTGCGGCAGAAAAAGCAGAAAATCCTAAGCAGCGAAGAACATAAAAACAAGTAACAAAATTTAAAATATTACCAATAACATACCAACCTGCAAATGCCACTTCTCTTTCAAGCCCTGTTAATCGAAGAAAAATATAACTCCAAGCAGATCCAAAGTGATTATCGCTAAATGCGAGTACATTTTCGAAGGGGAAAAAAAATGTTGGGCTCCATAAATTCTTCCAGGAACGAGTGGTCCATCCATATAAATGCTCTAATATAACACTGTTAAATCGAGCGTCACCAAGGTTGCCAGGAGTTGCGGCAAACCAATCGACTGCCTGACATGAATACCCAAATAAGCCTAATAAGAGAAAAATAACGAAAATCGTCCAATCTGAAAAATGCTTGTTGCAGCATATGTTTATATACATTTCATTTAAACTAAATAGTTATTGTTTTAGTTGAACCAAGCCAGTATTACTTTTGATACATCGCTGCGTACTATACAATCTTTGGATTAGATGGACTCTTCAAGCTTTAGGTGTTGAGAATTGTTAGCAATAGGAGCTAGTTATGAATTGCAGTTGTAAAGTGCGAAATAGCAATTTGACAAAACGCGGTCAATCGGATTTCTCAGTATCTCGCATACAAAATCTATCTACGGGCAACTGATCCTCAGGGTTAAAGTAGAAATGAGCACTTATGCATCATAAAGTGTCCTATTTTACTTGACCATTACAATGTCTTCAGCAGTCAATTCAAGCGTTAAAAAACCTTATACACTTTCCTTACTTTTCATAATTGATTTAAATACGTCAACGGTTGCAAGCGCACACCGTTCTGGGGTAAATAATTTAGCTCTTTCCTTTCCTAGAGCTACAAGGTCTCCATAAAACTTACTATCGCTAACCAAACGTGTTAAGGCTGTACTAATTTCCTTGATATCCGTTGGTTGTTCCAATAATAAAGAAGCACCTGTACCGATTTCTGCAAGCGATGAATTATTAGATGTTATTACTGGCGTTCCGCAGGCCATGCTTTCCACTACAGGGAAACCAAAGCCTTCATAAAATGAAGGATAGATAGTCACGAAGGCAGCAGAATAGAGTGGCGCAAGATCGCTTTGCGGCACATAGCCCAGTAATTTTACCTTGTTTGACTGTTGATTGATCAACTCATGTAAATCAGAATTCATCCACCCACCCGCTCCAACGACTACAAGCATTTCTTCGCCTTTATATTCGGCCATTGCACGTATAGCCGAAGACAAATTCTTTCTGGGCTCTAAACTGCCTACGTACAAGAAAAAACGTTTTGGCAAATCATACTTCTGTGACACGCTGATCTTTTCTAACTCATTTCGAGGATAAAATTCACTGCCATCCACACCACAATATGCTACAGATACACGGGCAGGTTCAACCTTGTAATGAGCCATAAAATCATGCTTTGTACTTTCCGAATTAGCTACAAAATGACAGTTTGCACGAATTGCCCTTTCGAAGTTACTCTGACATAACGTGATATTTTCTTGCGTGTGAAATTGTGGATGGGTAACAAAAGTGATGTCATGAACAATCATCGCGCTCGATGTATCAATGGTTTCAGGGTGACTGTTTGCCGTGCAATAAACCAGATCCAAACCGGATACATAATGATCATCATCTAAAAACGCAGGCAATGGCCCCCGATACAACGTAAGGCGTTTATCACTTTTGAAATTGAAATCAAGTGTTTTCTGGTATTCAGGATGCACGAATGCTCCAAAGCCTGGCAATAGAAGATAGTCCATCGGGTTTTCTTCAGCCGACAGACTACTCAATCCTGCAAGCAAGCTTGCGGTGTAGCGACCAACTCCTGTAACCTCTGCTCCAACGGCGCGAGATACGTCGATACCAATTCTATATAACATAGAACTCATAGGTGAACTAACGTCTGACGATGGCATTTCTTTGGATGCTCTTTCCTTCTCTATTTCCTCGAGTCGTAAACGCATCCTTTTGCCGGTCACCGGCAATGACCATTTGGTGGCCACATCTTGTGCAGCACGGAGTCCTTTTTGCTTTGCTTCCTCTGGTTGTTCATAAACATGCCGCAGCAAGTGCACCAAATGCCTCTCATCGGGCTCAGCCCACTTAAACCCTTTATAATAAGGACATTTTGCCTCTGCATCCACCAGATTAACCTGTAAAGGGTAACTGTTTGCATCTGTCATAAAATATTGCTGGGCACTCCAGTAGCTCGCTATTACCGGCAATCCGCAAGCCATCGCTTCAAGAATTGGCATGCCCCAGCCTTCGCCCCGAGAAGGCAGGATAAAACAATCCGCCGATCGGTATAATTGCGAAATTTGATAATAAGGCACAAAGTCGTTTTCACTAAATATAATCCGTCCACCTTGAGGGTCAAGCTGAAGGGAGTCGATGATTTGCTGAGGCGATACCCCCGGATCGGAATTGGAGTATTTGCAGAGCAACACAACCGGTTCATCATGCCGAAATGCGCGGTTGAATGCCCTTAGCAATGTTTCTGGTGCTTTGCGCTCACCCCACTCAAATATAGAGAGGAAAGTATAATCTTCACCTAGCGGGTAGCCCTTAATTTTCGGGTTGAAATAGTTGGTATCTATCAGCCCTAGGGGCATCACTCGAAGAGGAGCGGTCACTCCGCTACGGCGAAAAGTCCAGGCATTAAAAGGCGAAGGCACCCAAACTTCATCCATCAGATTACATTGTCGCGCCCATTCGGTGGGTATCCCCGTCGTTTCGAGCATGGTGTAACCAATTCGATATTGCCCTGCTACAGACTCAAAAGCGTCTCCCTGCCCGTAAACTATATGTGGAACTGTTTTTTTTGGTTTGCGTTGTTTAATTACCTCAATACGATAAATTCCAGAATTTTGATAGCGATTCTCATCAACTGGAAATACTGATCCCGCGCCATAAAGATATTCGTATGCCACTTCAACCTGCGCATCCTCCAAGGCAATTGCCATCAATCGGCTGTGCGTTGCATAACCTAACGGACGTGAGAAAGATGAATGCCAAACCACAGCCATATCTAAGCGGTTATCAAGATATTTTTTCCATTTCCGCAGGAATATTTTCTGAGACACTAGGAACATTTCGTTTGATTTTAGATTATTTGCGTCAGTTGAACCATGCTCCCGATGGTGGATAGTTAAGGCGCCACAATTTACCACCCGAAACCCGGCCATGATTGCCTTCAGGCAATAATCAGTATCTTCAAAGTATGAAAAATAATCTTCATCCAGAAAGCCAATAGCGCTCATTACTGCCCGTTTGATATACACACAAGCAAAAACCACACCTTCGACATCAATATCCTGATTATACTGGTTAATATCTTTCTCACCTCCACCTAATTGCTGACCCCAATAAGTAAAATCAGGTATATAAGTGCCGGCATGTTGGAAGGTATCACCTGTGGCACGCTTTATTCGACAACCTACTACACCGATTTTCTCATCTTTATAAGCGGACTGCTGGAATTTTTTGATCCATAGAGGATCGTGTATTTCTGTATCATTATTTAACAAGATCACATCACGATCTTGGTCAATCAATTTCAAAGCAACATTATTTCCGCCCACAAAGCCAAGATTATCAGCGTTAAACAATGGAGTAATCCAGCTTATAGACTGCAAATACTCGACAGTACCGTCCTTACTACCGTTATCCACCACTACATAGTCAACATTAGCTTGATCTTTTATGCGATATAGGGACTCCAAGCAAGCTTTAGTGTATTGAATTCCGTTCCAAGTCAAGATAACAACGGTAACTGGTCTATCAAATTTTTGTGTGTTCATCCCTTAAGCCTTGTAAGCTATCAATGCATAATCGCGTGGACCAAACAATAATTTATTTACAATGCTCTTTAGCTGTTCAGAGCCTTCCTTTAGCATTTCAGATTCTTCATAGGGATGTAAACGTAGGATCTCAATTGGGCCAAACCCTCTTGCTTGCATAATAAAACTCATAGGCTCAGGCGGAAGTGGGTTGAGATGAGTTGGATCGTAATAAAAATTACAAGCCCCCACAACTATATTTTCTGGATTGGGTGTCTCAAATATGGCTACGCCACCTGGTTTGAGTACTCGCAATACTTCATCAAAAAGGACTGTCAACTTTTTAAATGGGATATGTTCAATAATGTGCATTCCGGTTACCGCACCCAATGAATTACTTTTTAGCGTACGAATGTATTCAATAGCATCATCTTCTTTAGCATCTAATCCTATGTCCAGACAATGGCTAATCATGATACGGTTAAGGTCGACACCTTGAGCATTAAGCTCATGTTCCTGCAATAATTCCAACCATTCACCTCTGCCACAGCCAACATCTAAAATAGGCGCTTTATTTGTAACAGCCATGACTGCTTGCACTACTGGTAAATAAACAGTTGCACGCTGTTTAATATCATTTCGTGTGCCTCTAAATTTATCTTCAAAGCTTACATAAAATGCATCAAGAAGATGATCTTCTTCTGTTACCAATTTTGTAAGTTGTTCAGTAGAAAAAGGTTCTGGCAAACGTTTACGTGCTTCTTCTAACAGCATTGCAAGTCTTCGTTGTTGGTCAAGGATATTAATTTTTTGATCATGAATCTGACTATTGATGACTTGCATTTTGTGCTCAATTCTCGAATTGTCTGCCTTCGTCTCCAAGGCATGCGTCAAACTTATTAATGTCTCTTGGATGTGTAAAAAAGCATTTTCAATCTGGGTAGCAAGTATGTTTATTTGCTCTACCTGCTCACACTGCTGACGAAGACTGTAATTCTCAAAACTAACGCGATTATGAACGATGGTTGGTAGTCTGAGCATTGTTTTAACATGTATTAATGCACTACCCAATATCGGCAAGCGATTGGTGGTTTGTAGTATGAAGGGTTTGAGCAACCCCTGTACTGGCACTGCGAGGGCTCTACCCTCTTTTGAATACCGCAGGCGCCCAAGGATCTCAACTTTGCTAATCTGAGCGATATAGAGAAGGTTTAAATAATGCTCGTAGCTGTCTGCATCTGGTTCGCGGCGCAAAATACCACGATAAGCACTACGAATAAAATTCCCATCGTGGTAACCAACAAAATCAGCTAGACTATAGCTTTCTTTATAGCCTATACAAGTTTTATTTTCAGGTATGCGGTTCAGCGCTACTAAGTTTTGGGGGCATCTTCCGTTTGAAGTAATTGAAGTTCTTGCTGTGGTCATAAATGTAGTAAATCCTGATTGCTCAGGACTTAACTGACCCTTGCCCTGTGCCACCACTTCACAGATACGCCGCATAAGGTCTTCAACATCTATTTCTGAATGCGCATTTTCAATCATATTTCTCTTTGTACCTTAGATAATTTAGATAATTTAGATAATTTAGATAATTTAGATAATTTAGATAATAACGATGGCATCTTTTATTTAATTTGTACCATTACACTGTAGAAATCATAAACTGTGCATCAAGCCAGTTACTGCCCATAAAAAAATCACGATCAGCATTGATGACATCAAATATAAGGAGATTATCAATCCAATCATAATTATCTGTTAAATGGGTATCTGTGCTAGATAAAGAACAAGTTACCGAATAAGAACCAGGACCCAATGTACAAGTAAAAGGCAGTTTAAAAAAAACGCTAGCACCTGACTTTACATTTTCTTGAATTTGTCGTGTATGCCAAGTATTGGTGCCCCAGACTACGTGACCTTGCTTGTCGCGGATCATATAACCCAGCACCAATTTTGGTATATCAGCCTGTATTGTGGCTTCAAGACTTAATTCTACTGCTTGCCCTACTGTTGCAACAGCCAACTCCTGACCTGTTTCTGCATCGACTAACAGAAGCGACTTAACGATGGCCTCGCCGCTACCACTTTTAGTCAGTAACCAACCGTCTTTATCACGACGTTGCTTAACGGTCATCTTGGCATTTTCTTTGGCGGCTATCAGTGCGTTGTAATAGTCCACAACTTCATCAGGTAAGCCGTCTTTAAGCACATGACCTTGATCTAGCAAAATAACGCGGTCACACAAGGTGCGTATATCACCCATGCTATGTGTTACAAACAGAATGGAAACACCTTCGTCCCTAAACTGGCGTATACGGTCAAAACTTTTATGTTGAAAGTAACTGTCGCCAACTGAGAGCGCTTCATCGACAATCAGCAGGTCTGGTTTAAACGCGGTAGCAACGCTAAAGGCCACGCGCATTTGCATACCGCTGGAATAAGTCCGTGTAGGTTGATCAAAATAGTCACCCACTTCGGCAAATGCTTCAATCTCTGGCATGGTGCGATCAATATCTGCTTGGCTATAGCCCATAAGACCCGCAGAATGGTAGGCATTTTGTCGCCCGGTAAGGTCGGGATTAAAGCCCATGCCCAATTCTAATATAGCCGCCACACGTCCGTCTAATTGCACCTCACCTTGGGTTGGGTAGGTAGTGCCGGTAATCAGTTTAAGCAGGGTACTTTTGCCGGCACCATTTTGACCAACTATGCCTACCGCCTCACCGGGGTTGATGGAAAAGCTTACATCCTTGAGCACCCAATGTTCTTCACGCGGTTTGATAAAAGGCAAAAACCACGATGCCACGCGCCGTGATTCACTACCCCACTGGCGGTAGGATTTACCCAGATTTTGTATGTGCAGTTGGCCGCTCATAGTTGATCCACCATTTCAGGACTGGCTTTGCGAAACAGCACCAAAGAAAAAGCCAGTAGCGAGAGGGCAATAAGCGTAATAACGCCCAGGCCTGTCCAATCAGGTTCTTTATTATAAAGTAGTATGTTTTGATAGCCGTTGATAATAGGAATCATAGGGTTAAAAGCCAACCATTCTCGGTATTGCTCCGGAATAATATTGGCCATGTAAACAATGGGGGTAAACCAAAATAAAAATTGCATCAATACCGGCACAACTTGGCCGATGTCGCGCATAAATACATTAAGTACGCCTAAACCCAGGCCTATTCCAAGCGCTAAAGCAATATTAATAACCATGAGTACTGGCAACCAAATCAGCGCGATGCTGGGCAAATGTCCTAGCACCCCAAAAATCGCCAAAATGGCAACAAAAAGCAACACATTGTTTACCAAGGCGCTGCCCGTGACAATAAGTGGCAAGGCAATTCTTGGAAATACCAGTTTTTTAAGAATATTGCCATTATCAATAAACAAGGTCAGGCAACGATTAACAATTTCAGCAAATAACGACCAACCCAAGGTACCTGCCATCAGGTAAATAGCATAAGCGTATTGATTGGTTATACCCGGTAATTTGGCAGAAAGTACCGCTGAGAGCACAAAAGCAAAAATAAGCACCTGTGATAGCGGATTTAAAATCATCCACAAGCCGCCCAAACTGCTACGCACAAATTTGCTGCGCAACTCAGTTTTAATGGATGAGACTATAAAAAATCGATAACGCCATGCAGCGAGTAGCATGCCTTTCATTACAGCAATCCTTTTTGTTTATTTGTTTCTATAATCGCCATGAATTCGACTGTAAAGTCATCTTGCTTCGGCTCAATGCCTAGTGTTTCCCGACAATAGCTAAGAAAACCAACTGCAGTCAGGTAAAGTATGGAGGTTAATGATTTTAGTGTATTAAAATGATCGGCAATTTCGGCGTATTCAATTTCGTAATCATGAGCGGCAAGATTGCGTGCCGTCCGGCATAGTTGCCACGATGCAACCGATTCAAGAACGCCCATTTTTTCGTAAAAACTAAGTACCTTAAGAAAACTCTCACTAGGCTCACCGGCAAGGATACAGGCATGGCGCATAGCTGCACCCAAAGTATCTTGTAATTTAGCGAATATTTCGTTGATTGCCGCTATGGCTTCAAATAGTGCCACGTCCTTTTTTTGCGCCTGTAACTGTTCTTTAGTTAATGGCCATATTAGCTTTTGACTGGAAGCATCCAGAAAATAAACACATCGCTGTATGGCCACTAATAATTCAGCTAGATGAGTTTTTTCTGCATTCAGAATAGCTTGGTTTACCATTAAATTTCCAATTGTGCCGAGTTATATTGGGCGATAATTTGAAAGGCTGTCGCTACATTGCCACGAGATTTTGAAACGATGTCCACAGGCAAACCCAATTTCGACTCCAGCTCCATTTTTATTTTTGCACGCTGTATTAAAGATAAAGACAAATCGGATTCAATAAGCAGGTCAATATCACCGCCTTTTGCTTGGTCGTTAAGCCTAGATCCAAATAAATGCACAACCGCTCCGATTCCCGCTAAACGGCAAACTGTTTGGATGATGATGTGTGTTTGTTGGTTTGTCAGGCGCATTTTATTTGAAGGTAAGATCTTATATATAAAACAATGCGGGGAGTCGCTATTTTTGCGAAAGATTTTTCCGGGCTTCCTGCTCGAAAAATCAGCAAAAAACTACGCGACCGCCAATGCCTTCGGCTGCCCCGATCCGTCCTCGTCACCTCGTCTCGACCCAACAAGGGGTCGAAACATAGGCTCCAAATGAC
>CAJAHC010000029.1 GCA_903939355.1 uncultured Methylococcaceae bacterium
AAACCTATGCTGGTGAAAATCAATCAAATACACCGAGCTATATTCTACTTAATTTGGGTGCACAGTATCACTTGGCGACTTTTCATGAATCCAAGGCAATGCTATTTGCAAGCGGCAAAAACATGCTTAATGAAGACATTCGTAATTCCACCTCTTATTTACGTAACCTAGCTCCCGAACCCGGTCGGAGTGCAGAAATTGGTATTCGAATCAGTTATTAAATTAAGTTATGGATATAACGTTAATGAGTGGCAACTATACAATGAAAACAAGCGAGCCAAATATGCAATATCTCATCTTTAAACCAGTCCGTAAAAACAACACTTGGGGTGCCCCTTATAGCCTTTTATTTTTGATAAAACGAGCTAAGAAATTAGATTCATACAAGAAAAATTTAACCGTCAGCGATAACAGAACTCGCTAAAAAACGTTTATGACTAATAAACTATTACCCGTTACGGTTTTATCCGGCTTTTTAGGGGCAGGTAAAACCACCCTGCTTAATCATATTCTGGCAAATCGAGAGGGCTTAAAAATAGCCGTAATCGTCAATGATATGAGTGAAATTAATATTGATGCCGCGCTCGTTAAAAACGAGGGCGTCCTTAATCGCGCCGAAGAAAAACTGGTAGAAATGAGTAATGGCTGCATTTGTTGCACTTTGCGTGAAGATTTGTTGGTGGAAATTGCTGAATTGGCTAAAGCCGATCGCTTTGATTATTTATTGATTGAATCAACCGGTATCGCAGAACCTATGCCGATTGCCGAAACGTTTACCTTTCGTGATGACGACGGTGTTAGTTTGTCGGATATTGCCAGACTGGATACGATGGTGACAGTCGTTGATGCCGTTAATTTCATGCGTGATTATCTGGAAGCGCAATCACTAAAAGATATTAATGCCGAATTGGGCATTGATGATGAACGTAATATCGCTGATTTACTGGTAGAGCAAGTTGAATTCAGCAACGTGATTCTGATTTCTAAAGCCGATTTGGTCTGTACTGACGAGCTGGCTAATTTATTAGCCATTCTTAAATCCCTAAATCGGGATGCCGAGATCATCCCGATGATTATGGGTAACGCGCCACTGCATAAATTGTTGAACACCGGTCGCTTTAACTTTGAGCAAGCAGAGCAGTCACCCGGATGGTTGCAAGAAATGCGTGGAATGCATCAGCCTGAAACAGAAGAGTACGGTATTGGTTGTTTCGCTTATAACGCCCGTCGACCGTTCCATACCACACGTTTTTACGATTATCTGCACCGAGACGATTGGAATAATGGCACGTTGCTACGTTCCAAAGGCTTTTTCTGGTTGGCAACAAGACCAGATTGGGTGGGGAACTGGTCACAAGCGGGTGGCACCATGCAGCATGGCTGCGTCGGCCGTTGGTGGGCATCTGTGCCAGAAGTAGAATGGCCTGAAGAGATGGTCGCTGATATTCAGTCCAACTGGCAAATACCTTTTGGTGATTGTCGGCAGGAGCTGGTTTTTATTGGCCAAAATATTAACGTTGATCAAGCGCGTCAAGAATTGGATCAGTGTTTGTTGACGGACAGTGAGTTGGTTGCCGGTAAAGCTGTTTGGGAAACCTATTCGGATGCTTTTCCGGTATGGTTGGCTGATGAGCAATCTTGATTTCATAATACATACGACAGGTGCCATCTTGTTAATTAGTTCGGGGTTGTTATGGCTACGGACTGATGGCAAACTTTTAAATCGGCTGGTTGGGCATTTTTTTATTTTAGTGTTGTGTGTGATGTTAGTAGAGATGTTCATGCACTTTTTACCTAATGCACTTGCCAACTTTATTTATGGGACGCAAAAATACGATACTCCAAACAAATTAACCAGATCATAAATAACCATGAATCTCTCTTTTGATGTAGTTGCGGGCGCTATTGTCGCAAGTTTTTTAGTCAGTATCACGTCGTTATCAGGGTTGTTTGCCTTGTGGATTGAACCCGAACGTCTTAAGCGCATTATTCCTTATTTGGTTGCGTTGGCGGTAGGCGTATTGTTGGGCGACGCTTTTATTCACCTGATTCCGGATGCCGTTCAGCGGCAAGGGTCAATCTCCACAGTCTGTTTAACGGTGTTGCTGGGTATGCTTTTATTTTTTGTACTGGAAAAACTGGTGCGCTGGCGTCATGATCATCACATTCATCTGCCAGGCCAATCGGATGATATTCGCCCGATCGCCAAGATGAATCTAATGGGCGATGCCGTACATAATTTTGTCGACGGTATTTTGATAGGCGGCAGTTTTTTGGTAGATCCCGTGCTGGGCTTTACCACGACCTTGGCGATTATTGCCCATGAAATTCCACAAGAAATAGGCGATGTTGGGGCCTTGGTCTATGGCGGTTATTCCCCGGCCAAAGCGGTGTTGTACAATTTTTATTGTTCAATGACCGTAGTTGTTGGTGCTGTCTTTGCCTTCTTGTTTGGTCAGTTGGCTGAGTCATCGCTGGTTTTTTTGTTACCGATTGCTGCCGGTGGTTTTATTTATATTGCCGCTACCGACATGATACCCGCACTGCATGAGCATTCCTCGATAGCCAATCTGGTGGGACAAACTAGTATTTTTGGCTTGGGGATTGGCTTTATGCAGTCAGTTATCATTCTTGAAAACACGTTACTGAGTCAATGAGGCCTGCCATGGTGGCTAATTTACAATCTATTTCCATTCCTCGATATGCGCACGCATTTCTTTCTGATGAACTGGCTGATTTGTCAGCTATCTATGAGTCGGATATCAATATTTGCGTAGTCAAACGATCGGTTGATAGTGCGCTGGATAATTTTATTAACACCTTGTTGCCAACAAAAAATGAAGTCAGCTTTGTTGAGAATATTAAACCGTCTGAATTTGATTTTTCACACCTGATTAAAAACGCAGAACATTTGCCGGGTTACCGTGATTTTTGCATGGATGTAGGCCGTTTGGCGGTAATCTTTAGTGATTTATTTGATTTAAAGCGCGTGGGCTTGCGATTGCGCACACTTGATAAGCCGATGTGTCCACGTTTTCATGTGGATTCGGTAACTTGTCGCCTGGTTTGTACTTATGGCGGAATGGGCACCGAATGGTTGGAGGATGTTTATGTTGATCATATCAAATTAGGCAGCTCATCTGCCGGACTCATGGATGAACATTCCGGACTTATTTTAGACCCGGATGCTGTTCATATCATGCCGACCTACGCGGTAGGCTTACTAAAAGGCAATGCCTGGGAAGGTAATGAACAGCACGGTGCAGTACACCGTTCGCCGCAGGTCAATCAGGCATTGCCGCGTCGGTTATTGTTAACGCTTGATTTTGGCTAGGAAACTCACGCATCGTGTGTACCAATAACTATTTATAACTCACAGGACAGCTTAATGTTTGATCATAACCACTCTACACCCGTACCCGTCACGATTTTAACAGGTTTTTTAGGTGCCGGGAAAACGACCCTTTTAAATCGTATTCTGTCTGAGAATCATGGCCACCGTATTGCCGTTATTGAAAATGAATTCGGCGAAGCCGGTATTGATAATGACTTGCTCATTCAAGGCGAAGAGCAAATCGTTGAAATGAACAATGGCTGTATTTGTTGCTCCGTGCGCGGTGATTTGGTACGTATTTTGGGTGAGCTAGCAGAGAAACGTGACAAAGGAGCGTTGCATTTTGAGCGGGTCATTATAGAAACGACAGGTTTGGCAGATCCGGCTCCGGTTGCGCAAACGTTTTTTGTTGAAAAAGAGATTAGTGAATATTATTTACTGGATGCGATCATTACTGTCGTTGATGCAAAACATGCTCTTAAACAACTTGATAATAATCATGAGGCGGAAGAACAGGTTGGCTTTGCCGATCGATTATTGATATCCAAGACCGACTTGATAACACCGACAGAAGTGATTGAGTTGGAAGCTAGATTACGTGCAATCAATGCCAGAGCACCTATCGCACAGGTTCATTTTGGTAAAACCGATATTAGTGAAATTCTTGATATACGGGGCTTTAATCTTAATGCCATTTTGGATATTGAACCCGATTTTCTGGACGATGTCAGTCATGAGCATGATCCGGGTATCACATCCTTTGTTTTTAGGACTGACAAGGCCTTGGACGCTGTAAAATATATGGCTTTCATGGATATTATGATTAGAAAATACGGTAATGATTTATTACGTTACAAAGGTATTTTACATATCGCAGGTTGTGAACAAAAACTGATTTACCAAGGGGTACACATGCTGTTGACAGAAGATCTTGGGGCTTTTTGGCCGAAAAATGAAGTGCGCGAGTCGGTGTTAGTCTTCATAGGCCGCAACCTGCCTAAACAAGAAATCCATGCGGCATTAGACGCATGTCGGGTCATTTAACAGATTAACGCGCATGAAGCCATTCTCCTCTAAAGTCATTGAACGTATCCCGGTATTTATTATCAGTGGATTTCTTGGCAGCGGAAAAACTACGTTACTCAATCGGTTATTGAGCCATGCGCCCAAATCTGCGGTGATTATTAATGAGTTTGGTATTGCCCCAATTGATCAACAATTACTGCGTGATCATAAAGTGCCGTTATCAACTTTGGTGGGTGGCTGTTTATGCTGTCAAGTTAAAGGCTCGTTAACCCCCTTGCTTAAAAATTTGCGCATGGCGTGGGATTCCGGAGATAGCCCTTTCGAAAGAGTGATCATTGAAACTAGCGGTGTTGCCAATCCGGAACCGGTGCTGGATATTTTGTTAAGAGAGCGTTGGTTGGTCAAACGCTATAGTTTACAAGGCGTTATTAGTACCGTTTCAGCGATTATGGATGAAGATCATTTTGACTACTTTCCCGAAGCACAAGCTCAGCTTGCGTGGGCGGATACCGTGGTAATGACGCAAACCGATCTGGCAAGCGCCCAACAAATTGAACGAATGAATACGCGACTGGATCAGTTAGCACCCGCAGCCACCCGACTGACTGTGGTACAAGGTGAGATTGGCCCCAACGCACTACTCAATTTCCCGAAAAAAATCAGGAGATTACCTGATGCTGAACGGCCCGATTTGCCGGATCACGGCTTTAGCAGTATCACTTTACAACTTGAAGCTCCAATGCCGTGGGAGCGATTACAGTCTGCACTACTTTATTTAACGATGCACTATAAACAATTAGTACGTCTAAAAGGCTTGGTGTATATCTCCGGACAAGAACAACCCTGGCTCGTACAAGGGACAGCCGGAAAACTTTATCCGCCAACACAGTTACCGTCCAGATCTTCTGATGATGGCATTGGGCGATTGGTGTTTATAAGTAAGGGTGAAATAACAGGCATGACAGAAGCTATTTTGACTCAATTGAGGATGATTTAATTTTTGCTATTATTTTTTTGAATACATGGAAGATGATGTAGATTTTGTTGTTTGGGATATTTAACATGATTCAGATGTTTCTTATGGAACAATCAGCATTAAAGGTGGATTTAAAGGTTTGCCATCAGTTCGTAGCCATAACAACCCCGAACTAATTAACAAAATGGCACCTGTCGTATGTATTACGAAATCAAGATTACTCATCAGCCAACCATACCGGAAAAGCATCCGAATAGGTTTCCCAAACAGCTTTACCGGCAGCCAGCTCATTGTCCGTCAACAAACACTGATCCAATTCCTGACGCGCTTGATCGACATTAATGTTTTGGCCAATAAAAAGCAGCTCCTTCCGACTGTCGCCAAATTGGATCGGATGTCAACGAGCATCTCTTCAGGCCATTCTGCTTCTGGCACAGACTCCCACCAACGACCCGCACAGCCATGCTGCATGGTGCCACCCGCTTGTGACCAACTCCCTACCCAGTTCGGTCTTGTTGCCAGCCAGAAAAAGCCTTTGGAACGCAGCAAGGTGCCGTTATGCCAATCGTCACGATGCAGATAATCGTAAAACCGCTCGGGATGAAACGGCTTGCGTGCAGCGTAAACAAAGCTCGAAATGCCGTATTCTTCGGTTTCCGGGGTGTGGCTGCCGCGCATTTCTTGCAGACAACCGGGCGCTTGCTCGGCTTGTTCGAAATTGAAGCGTTCGGTGTTGATGATTTTTTGTAGAGGCACTTGCCCCATCACCATCGGGATAATTTCAGCGTCGCGATTTAAGGATTTAAGGATGGCTGTTAAATTCGCCAGTTCGTCGATGCACACCAAATCGGCTTTAGAAATCAGAATCACGTTGCTGAATTCAACTTGCTCGACCAATAAATCGGCAATATTGCGTTCATCCTCCGCGCCCAGCTCGGCATGTATGTCTTTCAAGGATTGCGCTTCGAGGTAATCGCGCATGAAGTTGACCGCATCAACCACCGTCACCATCGTATCCAGATTGGAAATATCCGACAAACTAACACCGTCGTCATCACGAAAGGTAAATGTTTCGGCAATCGGCATTGGTTCTGCGATACCGGTTGATTCAATCAATAAATAATCAAAGCGATCGGCTTTAGCCAATTCAGCAATTTCCACCAACAAATCTTCACGCAAGGTGCAGCAGATGCAGCCGTTGCTCATTTCCACCAGTTTTTCTTCGGCGCGATTAAGGACACCCTCGTTTTTAAGGAGCGCGGCATCAATATTAATTTCACTCATATCATTGACGATTACGGCTATTTTTAAGCCCTCTCGATTGGCAAGAATATGATTAAGCAGGGTGGTTTTACCTGCCCCTAAAAAGCCGGATAAAACCGTAACGGGTAATAGTTTATTAGTCATAAACGTTTTTTAGCGAGTTCTGTTATCGCTGACGGTTAA
>CAJAHC010000030.1 GCA_903939355.1 uncultured Methylococcaceae bacterium
CAACATTATCAAAAACAGTTCTATCTTTAAGTAATTTATAATCTTGATAAATAAAACCCATTTTTCTTCTTATGTAAGGAAGCTGACTTTCTTTTGCCTGCCCCAAATCCTGACCATCGACTAATATCTGTCCTCGACCACAACGCTCCATCGCGGCAATTAGCCTTAATAAAGTACTTTTACCTGCGCCTGAATGCCCCGTTAGGAATGCTATTTCACCACGCTTTAAATGAAAACTGACATTACGCAAAACGTCTCCTGTTTCAGGGTAACGTTTGCAAACATTAACAAAATTTATCATGATTACTTAATCTTTCACGAACAATGCATCGACAAAAAGTTCTGAATCAAAATCTTGCAAATCATCAATGCCTTCGCCAATTCCTATAAATCGAATTGGAATGCCCGTATGTTTGGCTAATGCAAAAATAACCCCACCTTTTGCGGTACCATCCAATTTAGTTAATACCAAGCCAGTCAATGCTACTGCTTCATTAAACAATTTTGCTTGAGATAATGCATTCTGTCCTGTTCCTGCATCTAGTACTAACATCACTTCATGAGGCGCTTGTTCATCAAGCTTGCTCATAATCCTTTTTACTTTTTTTAACTCATCCATTAAATTTGATTTCGTATGCAATCTACCTGCCGTATCTGCTATTAGCACATCAATACCTTTGGCTTTTGCAGATTGCAGGGCATCATAAATAACCGATGCCGAATCCGCACCTGTATGTTGAGCGACTACATGAATATTATTGCGTTCGCCCCAAACTTCCAATTGCTCAACAGCTGCAGCTCTGAAAGTATCACCTGCAGCCAACATAACACTATGACCTTGTGCCTGCAGACGTTTAGCTAATTTCCCGATCGTTGTTGTCTTACCTGCGCCATTTACTCCCACAACCAAAATAACAAACGGCGTATCTTGCTTGGGAATACGAAGTGCGACACTGCAAGGCTCTAATATATTTAATAATTCTTGCTTTAAAGCAACTGACAAGGCTAATCCATCTTTTAATTGATGCCGATCAACGCTTTTGGTTAAATGCCTAATTATTTCTTCAGTAGCATCAACACCCACATCAGCCATCAATAAACTGGCTTCAATTTCTTCAAGTAAATCATCATTTATTTCTTTCTCACCAATAGGCAAACTCGCCAATATTCCACTAAGACCGGAACGAGTTCGCTTTAGCTGTGACTTCAATCTCAAGTATAAAGATTCAGTTGACGGCTCTACATAAACTTCTTCAAAAACAGCCTCTACTGGCAAATTATCCACCACCAGCTCAATTTCATCTGGCTTTGACTCTACAACTTTCTTATCAGTGGATTGCCTATCCAACCACTCATATCTACTATAAAAACTGATGGCTATTAATGGTAACATTAACAGCGTTGCTACAACATGATGGACTATAACTGACCCTGCAGGCATACCCATTTTACTGCTCATGATTGACAATGCAATCTGTGCAAATAACAACACACCGAGCCATAAACCAGCTTTTTTTACTGGCTTTGGAGAATTGATTGTTGTGGTTTTGAACATCACCAAACTTAATAATAAAAAGTTTAGTAATGCACCAATTCTATGTAGCCAATTTGCGGCAACCTGAGCATCAAATGAAATAACTCCAGTGTACCCAGTAAATAATCCACTCAGTAAATTAAGACCGTTAAAATAATCAGCTTTTGGCCACCATTGGCCGTTACATTCTGGGAAGCCAACGCAGACCAACCCGGCATGATTAGCACTAACCCATGCCCCAATAGCAATTTGTAAAAATAAACCCAGCATGACAACGCCAATAAAACGCGCACCCTTATGTTTTTTCTCTAAAATACACAGAGCAAAGCTAGATCTTAAGTACAACCCAAAAATTACCCAGAAAGTTATCATCCCTAATAAAGCTTGAACCACTACAATTATTGGCATAGCACTTATTGATTTTGCCCAAATTGCCAATGCCGCTTGGGATGCTACCAAAATAATCAAAATAACTGAGACGGTTACTGCAGCAAACTGAAATTGATGTTGACGCCATGAAAGTAAGTTCAATGAAAAAACTGAAAGACCTAATGCAATTATTAAATAATCATGAACGTTGCTTTTTAAAAGCTCAATTAAACTTTCACTGATCATCTCAAGGTCAACCCCAGATAATCTAATAAATGACTCTAACGAAATGATTATTAATGTCAAAAAAGCGCTAAAAAGAGATAAATATCTAAACATTGTGTTTCCCACTAACCAATTTGTGAAATTCTAAGTAGATGCATAAGATCATCTTTTACTTTATAAGTATTAAAGCCAGCTTCGTATTGCATCATCAAATTACCTAAAGGATCAATTAAAAAAAGCATTCCTTCAGGCATAACCCCCGCTTTAATATTCATTATTTTTTTTGCCAATTCACTACTGGGCTTGACTCTGATAAGCTCTGAATTAAGTGCGAAATCTCGACTTTCACTGCCTATTAACTTATCAATCAACTTTTCATCTATTTTATTTTCTTCCCGAAGAAGCTTAATAAACAAAGCATTATCTTCTTTATTTTCAGTCCGCCGTAATCGCCATAAAAGCATATCTTTCAACCACCATTCTCTGGTTATTGCCTGAGGTAGCTCATTAAAAATGATAACTATCCGACGGGTTCTTGGCAACTCCTTGTTTAACATTAGCCTAAGCTGCTTGGTTTTAAGTAGCGCATCCAAGCAAATCTCATTACAACCCATACCGGGAATTACATTAACTATTAACCAATGACCAGGAAGCTCACCCAAATTTTCAGTTGAAAATGAATCAAAACCTGTAAAATCATTACGATTAATTGACAAAGGAGGGATTACCAACTGCCCTCTATTAGTGGTTCCTTTTACCAACCCAGGATTCTCTTTTAACCCCCATGCTATTAAAAAAGGAATAATAGTCATACAAAATATAACTATTATTAAAATTCGATTTTTTTTCTGCTGCTTATTCATCATTTTTTCAAGCTATACCAAAGAAATAGCATCGTTAAGGTAAAGGCCAACGCAAACCATTGAATGGCGTAAGCAATATGTTGTTCGGGCTGCATGATTTTAATTGCCTGCCACTCCCGCTTATAACCCTCAGGCAGATGGCTATCCAATTCAACTTGATAGGGAAAAACAGAATATCCAAGTTTATTAGCCAAAATTTGACTATCTATAACCTGAACAACAGATGGCCAAGTATTAGTTGGTATTTCAGCACCTATCAACTTAATACCTACACTAGGAAAGCTATTTACTCGTCCCATAATCTCAAACTGTTTTGACTTGATTTGTATATCTGGCAAATCAGACCTATCTGGATTCAAAGGAATCCAGCCCCTATTGACCAAGACTGCTTTCGCTTCTCCTTCAAGAATAAATGGCGTCAACACAAAATAACCCACTTTACCTGCACTAATTCTATTATCAACCAAAAACTGATGCACTTGATCATAATGCCCTGTGATCTTCACCTTCTTATACTTAATTGCATCCACATTATCGTAACTAATATTGGACATCTCTATAACATCCTGTGAGGCTATAACTTGAGCTTTCTTCTCAAGAAACGTTCTTTTTATTTCAGCCCTCCCTAATTGCCAAATCCCCAATGTAATTAATACTATTAAAAAAAACATATAGACCAGTGTTGGTGCTTTTTTTAACCTCATTAAATAATCCACCTGTTAATAACCATTTTTTTCTTGTTAAGCTATTGGCACATTGACTTTAATAAACGAAAATACACAATCTATCTATAAATTGTAATTTTACCATGATTATCAAAAGCCTCGTTATCATTGCCTTTATCCTGATAATTATCAGTCTCGGTTCAGCCCTGTTTCATTTGGTTAGGCATAAAAATGAAGAAGACTCAAAAAAAACACTTAACTCGCTAACTTTTCGTATTTCTCTTTCAATTTTACTATTTATTTTTATTTTTATTGCAGTGATCACTGGGGGCGTTAAGCCACATGGACTTGGCGTTAAAATGCACGCTCAAAATCAAGGTCTAATTGAGTAAATAGCTGCCTAAGCAATTAGACAAAGCTTGTCGGCAAAAAAAAAGCGCAGCCTGTTGTTAGGCAGCGCTTTTTTTAAGTTAAAAAATTTATCTATATCAAATAAACAAACACAAACAATCCTAACCACACAACGTCAACAAAATGCCAATACCAAGCTGCCGCTTCAAAGGCAAAGTGATTTTCTGGTTTAAAATGGCCTTTAGTACTACGAAACAAGACAACACTTAGAATAATGGCTCCCACGCAAACGTGAAAACCGTGAAATCCTGTCAACATAAAAAAAGTAGAACCATATACCCCTGAACCCAAGGTTAAACCCATTTCAGTGTAGGCCTCATGGTACTCAATTGCTTGAAATATGACAAATAAAAACCCAAGTGCAACTGTTGCTATTAAGCCTTTAATCAACTGATCCCGATTTTTTGCAAGCAGACCATGATGCGCCCATGTACAAGTGACACCACTGGTCAATAAAATTAATGTATTCAAAAATGGCAAGCCCCAAGCGCTCATAGGTTCAAAATCGCCACCTACTTTGCCTGGACCGTTTGTTGGCCATGTAGTCTCAAACGAGGGCCACAACAACTCTTTAGTTGCACCCTCACCTAACCAAGGCACCGATAAGTTCCGCGTATACCAAAGTGTTCCAAAAAACACAGCAAAGAAAACAATTTCAGAAAATATGAACCACATCATGCCATGTCGATAAGAAATTCCGACTTCATGATTATACATTCCAGATTCACTTTCATGAGCCTGCAGAGTAAACCAACCTACTAACATGATAATAAAAACAACCAAGCCTATTATCATTAAAGTGGGGCCAATTGACGAACCATTTAAGTAATTTGCAAATCCAGCCAGCATAGTCATCAAACCTGCCGTACCAATGACTGGCCAAGTCGCTTTATGCGGAATGTAATAAGCGGTATTTGTAGACATATCCTTCCCCTTTTATTTTTTTAATCACTTTTCAGTATTATCGAAAAATGTGTAAGACAACGTAATAGTTTTAAATTGCTCCGGTAATTTCGGATTAA